>DASQHH010000699.1:0-3329 GCA_035632195.1 Vicinamibacterales bacterium | reverse complement strand
GCTCGATGCCGCCGAAGTCATCGATCCGGAAACGCCGCGCAGCGGGCGCGCCGCAACCAGCGTCTTCTTCGGGGCGACCGTTCGCTATGCGACCGCCGCCGGCGCCGAACGGATCGTGCGCATCGTGGGTCTCGACGAAATCGATCTCGACAGGAACTACATCAGCTGGATGTCGCCGCTGGCGCGTGCGTTGACGAAATCCGGGCCGGGCGACCGTGTGATTCTTCGCGCACCCGGGGGCACGGAAACGCTCGAGATCCTCGACGTGCGATACGAACGGATCCCGCTGGAGGCGTTCAGTGAGCCACCCGGCGCACAGTCCGCGTCCAAACCCCGCGCGCCTCGTTAGCGAATCAAATCACGCCGGCTGCACGCAGGCGAGCCCGTTCCGCCGCGTCGACCCCCGCGGCTTCGAGCACCGCATCGTTGTCGGCTCCGAGCGCTGCGGCTTTTGGATCCCGCGGGTCGTCAGTGGTGCCCGGCGGCTGCAGTACCGGCGTCAGGCACACGTCGGCGCCCTCGAACACGCGCTGCCATTCCTGTAACGTCCTCCCACGAACGATCGCGGCCACGTGCGCAGCAGACACATCCGTTCCGCAGCCCGCGCGCTCGCAGAATCCCGTCCAGAACTTCGATTCGAGCGCTCCGAGCGCGAGCCACTGGCCGTCGCGAGTTTCGTACAGGTTGTACTGCGCCCTCGGCAGATCGCGCGTCGACGGCAGCATCGCCCACATACGCGCCGCTTCGAAGATTGGCGCGTCGACGACCGCGCCCGCTCCGGTTCGTTCGCGGACAAACAGCGCCGCCAGAATCCTGATGACGGCCTGCATCGCGGCGCCGATGTCGCCGACGAGCGGTCCGGGCAGCTCGGGCGGGTGCAGCGTCCCGGCCAGCGCCTGATAGTTGATGTCGTGCGCCGCCAGCTCGGCGCGGGGACCGTCGTAGCCGAAGC
Organism: Vicinamibacterales bacterium; assembly: GCA_035632195.1. Taxonomy (GTDB): domain Bacteria; phylum Acidobacteriota; class Vicinamibacteria; order Vicinamibacterales; family CAVVIG01; genus DASQHH01. The sequence continues at coordinate 2,377 of DASQHH010000699.1, read as the reverse complement.
CGGTGATCGACGCGCAGACGACCCGGGGATGGCGGGCGTGCATCGACGGCGGATCGACGCCGAGCCGACGCGCGGTCGACGGCCGGAAGCTGTCGATGACAACGTCGCTCGTGCGGACGAGCGCGTCGAGCACCGCGGCCGCGTCGGGCGACCGCAGGTTCAGCGTGACGCTGCGCTTATGGTGATTGAGGCGATCGAAATAAAGGCCGCCCGCCGTGCGCCGCATGCCGTCGCCGCCGCGCGGGTCTTCGATCTTGATGACGTCGGCGCCAAGGTCCGCCAGTACGCGCGTCGCATACGCGCCCGGCAGCAGCCGGGTGAGGTCGAGGACGCGGATTCCGCGCAACGCGCCTTCAGGCACGCCGCAGCCGGCTGTGGCTGAAGCCGTACGTGAAGTACAGCACAAGGCCGATCGCGAGCCACCAGCCGAACCGCTCCCACGCGGCGCGGGGCAGGCCGTACATGATGAAGACGCAGCCCGCCGCCGAGAGCAGGCACACCGGCCAGACGAGCGGCACCCTGAACGGCCGCGGACGTTCAGGCTCCTTGTAGCGCAGTACCAGGACGCCGATGCTGACGAGCATGAAGGCGAACAGCGTGCCGATGTTCGTGAGGTCGTAGGTCTCGGCCGCGTCGCCGATGAGCGACCACGACGCGACGAACACGCCGGTGATGATCGTCGTCACCGCCGGGATCTTCGTGACCGGATGGATGCGCGCCGCCCATTTCGGCAGCAGCCCGTCGCGCGCCATCGCGAAGAAAATGCGCGGCTGGCCGTACTGGAAGACAAGAAGCACCGCGGACATCGAGACCGCAGCGCCGAGCGCGACGAGCCAGCCGACCGTCTTGAAGCCGGCGAACTGGAGCGCGTACGCGAGCGGATCGGCCGCCTTGCCCAGTTCCTGGTAGGGCACCATGCCCGTCAAGACGGCGCCGACCACGATGTAGATCAGCGTGCAGATGGCGAGACCGCCGAGGATTCCGAGCGGCAGATTGCGCTGTGGATTCACGGTCTCTTCGGCCGCCGTCGAGATCGCGTCGAAGCCGATGTACGCGAAGAAGACAATCGCCGCGCCCTGGTGGATGCCCTTGAAACCGTTCGGCGCGAAGGGGTGATAGTTCGCGGAGTTGAGGTGCGTGGCGCCGACGACGACGAAGATGGAGAGGGCGATCAGCTTGATCACCACCATGATGTTGTTCGCCGTGGCGCTCTCGCGGGCGCCGCGCAGCAGCAGCCACGTAATCAGCGCCACGATCCCGAACGCCGGCAGGTGGATGAGAACGGGGACGCCCGCGATGTGCGGCGCGGACTCGAGCAGGCCGTGGATCTTCGGATCGGAGCTCAGGAGCGCCGTTCGGTAGCCGGTCGTCAGCCAGACGGGCAACGAAAGGCTGAAACCCGCCAGCAGCGTGACGAAGTAGTCGCCCCACGAGATCGCGACGGCGACGTTCCCAACCGCGTACTCGAGAATCAGGTCCCACCCGATGATCCACGCCACCAGTTCGCCGAGGGTCGCGTACGAGTACGCGTAGGCGCTCCCGGCCTGCGGAATCATCGCCGCGAGCTCCGCGTAGCAGAGGCCCGCGAGCGCGCACGCTGCGCCGAGCAGCAGGAACGACAGCACGAGCGCCGGTCCCGCTCCGGTCCGGATCACTTCACCGTTCGGTCCAAGCTGGCCGGCCGCGGCCGTGCCGATCGCGCCGAAGATGCCCGCGCCGATCACGGCGCCGATCGCGAGCATGATCAAATCGCCCGCGCCGAGGGAGCGCTTCAGGCTCTGCTCGCCGCCGATGTCGTCGACGAGCGCCGCGATGGGCTTCCGCTGAAATAGCTGCATTGCGCGCGATTCTACATGTACGGGGTCTGTGGCTTGCGAGGAAGGCGCTATCGAGACTTGAAGCCGACTTTTTGACGGATCGCCTCGGGGAGCTCATTGAGAATCTGTTCGTGACGCACGAGCAGAGCCTTGATCTGATCAAGGTCTTGCTCGATTCGCGCAAAACGCGCGTCCGTCTCCGTCATACGAGCAAGGAAGGCAGTCTGGCTCTGCACGAACGCGGCCTGGTTCTGGATCAGCAGCGCCATCGCTTCTTCGACGTGACCGTTGCCAACCCCTCTCGCCATCGCCCCGATTATCTCATCGTCTGACGTCCGCCCGTTACGAACGGCGCTGAATTGCACGCAAAAACAACTCTACGTCTTCGACAGGCGGTACGCCGTCTCGTTCGACGTGACGACGAGCGAGCCGTGCGCGTCGAAGGCCACGCCGACGAGGCCGGGACCGGAGAGCACCAGCTCCGGATTGCCCCTCCGCGGCATGCGGTACAGGCCGCTGGATCCGGCGAGCGCTTCCATCACCAACAGCGTACCCTGTGG
>DASQHH010000698.1:0-1657 GCA_035632195.1 Vicinamibacterales bacterium | reverse complement strand
TTCCTTCACGAAGCGGTGCTTCGCGGCGATGCGCTTGAGCCCGGCCTCGAAGTGACGGCCGGCGCGCGCAACGTGCGTCATGAGGCCGTTGTCGACGAGCTCGTGCAGGAAGCAGAGCGCGGCGCGGCAGGCCAGCAGGTTGCCGCCGTACGTGGTGCCGTGATCGCCGAAGCTGACCGTATCGGCAACGTCCTGGCGCACCAGCGCGGCGCCGACGGGTACGCCGCCCCCGAGCGCCTTGCCGACCGAGACCAGGTGCGGCTGCAGGCCGAGCGTCTGGAAGTAGAAGGGCTGTCCGGTTCGGCCGAGGCCGCATTGGATTTCGTCGGCGATGTACAGCGCGCCGGTCTTCGCGCACGCGTCGGTGATCGCAGCGGCGAACGCCGGCGACAGCGGGCGGATCCCGCCTTCGCCCTGGATCGGCTCCGCAATGATGGCGCATGTCTTCGTTGAAACGGCGGCCAGGAGCGCGTCCGGGTTGTCGTTCGGCACGAACTTCACTGTCGGCAGCAGGGGCTCGAACGGCTCGCGGTAGTGCGGGTCGGACGTGACCGAGAGCGATCCGAACGTGCGGCCGTGGAACGAATGCTCGAGCGCAACGAACTCCGCGCGCGGCTCGCCCTTCGTGAACCAGTAGCGCCGCGCGAACTTCAGGCACGCCTCGACGGCTTCGGTGCCGCTGTTGCAGACGAACGTGCGCGACAGGCCGGAGAGGGCAGCGAGGCGCTCGGCGACCTGGCCCTGCAGCGGGTGGTAGAACAGGTTCGACGTGTGGATCAACGTCTGCGCCTGGTCCGCGACCGCACGCGCGAGCGCCGGATGCCCGTGCCCGAGCGCGGCGACGCCGATGCCCGAGAGCAGGTCCAGATACTCGCGTCCCTGATCGTCGTACAGATGCACGCCGCTGCCGCGCACCAGCGTGATGGGATTGCGTTTGTAGGTCTGCAGGACGTATCGCGATTCCCGCGCGACGACTTCGTTTTCCGTAGCAACCGTCATCCTTGTTTTCTCCGCGCCCAGGGCCTCGCGCTCCGTTCGGCCGGAGCGCGAGCCTTCAGGCGAGCGATCGTTCTCTCGATCGGATTCGCGTTGCGAGCGGCGTGGATCCCCCGAGCGCCGACGCCTTCAGCGCGTCCGCTTTCCGCCCGTCGACGATCACCACGTCGTCGACGCCGCCGTTCAACGCGTGTTCGCACGCGCGCAGTTTGGCGATCATGCCGGCGCTCGCCGTGCCGTCGCTGACGAGGGCCGTCAGCGCGCCCGCGTCGAGCGTCGTCAGCGTCGCGCCGCCCTTGTCAAGCACGCCCGGTGTGGCACCGGCAACCACGAGCCGGCGCGCGCCGAGGTGCGAGGCAAGATGTCCGGCCAGTGTATCGGCGTTGACGTTCAGCAGCCGGCCGTCGCGTCCGATGCCGATGCAGGCGACCACCGGCACGAAGCCGCCGCGGACGAGCGTCTCGAGCACGCGGACATCCGCGTCTGCCGCGGGAACGCCGACGCGGCCGAGATCGACCGTCCGGCCGTCGACAGCGTGATGCGGCGGCGCGACATCCGACAGTCCGCATCCGCCATCCGCGCCCGTCAAACCGACAGCCCGTACGCCGGCGGCGTTGAGCGCTGCGACGAACCGGGTGTTGATGGCGCCGGCCAGGACGGC
>DASQHH010000697.1:0-2094 GCA_035632195.1 Vicinamibacterales bacterium | reverse complement strand
AAGGAAGCCGATCATTCGCACGGAAGAGTCTCGTCGAAGAATAGACTGTACGGTAGCCGGTTTCGTCATCGACGTGATTCTACTTCTGCGCGCCGAAGAACTCGAACTGCAGCACGGCCGACAGCAGTGTCTGCGCGAAACGCCGGTTGAGATTGTTGTCGAAGGTCACGATGTGTGAACCCTGGAGCGTGAACACCAGGCCGTCGCCGAGATTCGTGTCGGCCGCGAGGTTGAATGCCTGGCGCCCGTTGTCCTGAAGGCGGCTCTGTCCGCCGCCCAACGCGGCGGCAACGAACGTCGTGTTGTGAGTTTCCTGATACCCCGCACGCGTCCGGAGGTCGCTCTTCAACCCCAGGCCGAGGCTCTCCGGTACGTGGAATGATCGTCCGGCGTCGATCGCGAGCTCGTCGCCGCGAGAACGGGCGAGGCTGCCGGGCAGGCTGTCGATGCCTCGGCGGAGACTGTACCGTGCGCTCGTGCTCAGCGATCCGCGGCCGGACCACACGACTGACCCGCTGAACGGGAACGTCTCGACGTGGCTGTGGCGCAACTCGGGCGAATCGCCGAGGTCGAGACCCGGTAGCGCGATCCGCGCCTCGGTACGGACGTAGCCCGCGCTCGCGTCGACGTTCGTGAACAATCCGCCCGGACCCGGGTGGAATGCCCAGCGCAACCCGAGGTTCGGGAAATCCGTCTGCGTTCCGCTCGCCTGCGCCTGCGACTGCGCCGAATCGGGACGCGCGATCCAGTTGGCCGTCGACACGTGTCGATATCGCGCGTCGAACGCCATGCCGCCGACGAGCCGGCCGCTCGTCGATGCGTTCCAAGTGCCGGTCTCTCCCGCCGTCGTCGCCGGTTCGCCATGGATGAAGCGGAACGACGACAAGCCACCCAGCCCCAACTGGAACGGCAGCGGCGCCGCGGTCGGCGACGCGTCGACGTCGCCGAGCAGGCTGCGCGTGTACGAGACGTCCACCGGCGAGAAGTACGCACCCATTCGCCGCAGGACGCTCGAGTCACCCGTGTACGCCGCGAACGCGCGCGCCACATCGATCGCCATGCCCGTACTGATGGTCTGCGCCGCCGTCATCCGCCGCGGCAGTGCGCGATCGAGCGCCGCGAGGGAGTCGCGAACGGCCAGCACACTGTCGACGCCGATGACCCCCGGGAGCGTCGCCAGCGAGCGGATGTTCGGATCGCGCAGCATGTCATATTGCGTCCCGAGGTCGGCGCGAGGCCGGAGCCATGAAGAGAACGAAGGCGTGAACGACGCGCTCGCCGACATCGACCGCTCACGCTCGAAGCCCGGACCGACGGTTGCCGCCAGCATCTGCGGCTGGCCCGTCGTGTCGCGGTAGTCGCGGAAATCGCGCAGCGACTGAATCTCCCAGCGGAGCGCAGTGCCGGCCGTCGGATGAAATCCCAGCGCGCCTCCATTCCGCCACAAGCGGCTCGACGCCGTGCTCACGGCCGGATCGTCCGCCACCTGTCCGGTCGGATTGATGTACGAGACGCGCCGGTCCGATCCGCGCACGAAGCCGGTCGTGATCCGGAACTCGGTAGGATTCCAGCGGAACGCGCTCGTCTCGAGCGCGCTGATCGGACCGGCCTTGAGGAAATCGGGCAGCGCGCCGAGCGCGCCGCTCGCCCAGCCCGGCAGTCCGACGACCCTCGCCGAGTCGCCCGCGACGAGATAGTCGGCTCCCACCGAGAGCGTGTTCGCGCTGCCGTCCTGGAATTCCGTTCGATTCACGCCGGTCGTGTAGGTCGACGTGAGCGAGACGTTGTTCACCAGCGGCGCGAACCTGCCGCCGAGCGGCGTCGATCGGCGCACGGTCAGTCCGTACGTGGTGAGATCGTTCTTCGGCTTGCGCAGCCCCGGTATCGCTCTCCCCGAAATGTCCGTCTGCTCGAGGTACAGCGGGTCTTCGGCCAATGATAGTTTTGTAATCGTCAGCGGCAGGGCCAGTCCGGCGCCTGGCGGCAGCAACCGGTCGAGCCTGAGCGTGGCCGTCACGTCGAGGTTGCGCTCGGTCTCGAAGGACGGTTGCTCTCCCAGTTGCCGGAAATTCGGATCGCGACTCCCCACGCTCG
>DASQHH010000696.1:0-2178 GCA_035632195.1 Vicinamibacterales bacterium | reverse complement strand
GCGCAGGCGCCCGGCCTCCTGTGGGGATTCGAGGAAATCCGCGTCGACGATGCGCGGGACATCTGCAGGCAGGCCCTGTCGAAACGCGGCGCCGGATGGCTCACCGCGGACGAGACCCGTGGGCTGCTGGGTGCGTACGGGCTGCCCATGGCCGCGAGCGCGGTCGCGCGGTCGGCGGACGAGGCTGCCGCGCTCGCTCAGGTCATGGGATTCCCGGTTGCCGCCAAGCTTGCAGCCCGCCAGGTGCCGCATAAATCCGACGTCGGCGCAGTCCGTCTGGACCTCGGGGCCGACGCGGCCGTGCGGCGTGCGTTCACCGACATCATGGGCATCGGACGACAGCTGTCCAAGGGTGACGACGTCGACGGCGTTCTGATCCAGCCGATGATCCCGGGAGGCGTCGAAACGATGATCGGTGTGTCGGACGACCCGTCGTTCGGTCCGCTGATCGCATTCGGTCTGGGCGGCGTCCACGTGGAGATCCTGCGCGACGTGCAGTTCCGCGTCGCGCCGCTTACGGACCGCGACGCCGACGATATGCTTTACGGCATCCGCGGACTGCCGCTATTGCAGGGGTACCGTGGACACCCGCCGGCCGATCTCGACGCGCTGCGCGAGTTGCTGCTGCGCGTCTCACGGCTGGCCGTCGACGTCCCCGAAATCGCCACCCTGGATCTGAATCCCGTCATTGCGCTCTCCCCGGGACGCGGCTGCCGCATTGTCGACGCGCGGGTGAAAATCCGTGGGTGAGGTCTTCATCGTGGCGCTGCTGACGGACCTCGCGACGGGTCTCGGCGTGATTCCGTTTGGCTTCGTCAAGACGGCGTCCGACCGCTCGACCGGCATCGCCACGGCAGTCGCCAGCGGGATGATGCTGTCAGCCTCCGTCTTCGCACTGGCCGACAAAGCACTGCGACGCGGCAACGCCGTCGAAGTCGTCGCGGGGATGATCGCGGGGGCGGCGTTTTTCACGGCCACCGCGAAGCTCGTCGTCGGCTGCGACTGGCGGCTCGGCGGGTGGTCGAAAGCGCGATCGCGCCAGCCGATCGTCGTCATCGTGACGATGTTCGTGCACAGCATTCCCGAAGGCGTCGCGATCGGCGTCGGCTACGCGACGGGCGAACTGCGGTTCGGTCTGCTGCTCGCGGTCGCGATCGCCGTGCACAACATTCCGGAAGGGACGGCGGTCGCGCTGCCGCTGCGGGCCAGCGGCGCGTCGCTGTGGCGCTGCCTCTGGTCCGCGGTGTTCACGAGCCTGCCCCAGCCGATCGTCGCGGTGCCGGCGTTCCTGCTGATCGCGGTCGCGCAGCCGCTGTTGCCCATCAGCCTCGGCTTCGCCGGCGGCGCGATGATCTTTCTCGTGATGTCGGAACTCGTGCCGGAGAGTCTTGCCCGGTGTTCGCGGATGGCGACCGCGTGGGGGGTCACGACCGGTCTCGTCGGCATGCTCGGATTCACCGCAGCGCTTGGACTGTGATGACGAACAACGCATTCGATCGACGCACGTTTCTCGACAGCCTGCTCGCCACCGGATTCGTGTCGACGGCGATCGCGATCGCGTATCCCGTCTCGCAGTTCCTGGTCCCGCCACCGAGCGGGGAACCGGCGACCGCCAACGCCTCCGCCGGACGCGCAGCGGCGCTGAAGCCCAATTCGGCCGCGATCTTCAAGTTCGGCAGCAAGCCGGGGATCGTCGTCCGCACGGTCGATGGCGATGTGCGCGCGTTCAGCGCCGTGTGCACCCATCTCGACTGCACCGTGCAGTTCAAGAGCGACACGTCGCAGCTCTGGTGCGCGTGCCACAACGGCACCTACGACCTTGGCGGCAACGTCGTCTCGGGGCCGCCGCCGCGCGGTCTGGAGAAGTTCGTGGTCAACATTCGCGGCGAGGGCGACGAAGCCGAAATCGTCGTATCGCGCGCATGATGCAACCGGTTCTCGCATGGCTCGATGAACGCCTCGATCTGAGTGACGTCCGGCACTTCATCGCGGAAAAGGGCGTCCCGATTCACGCGCAAAAGGTCTGGTACTACCTGGGCGGAATGACGCTGTTCTTGTTCGGCGTGCAGATCTTCACGGGCATCCTGCTTCTGCTGTACTACCGGCCGAGCGCCGCCGAAGGCTACGAGAGCGTCCAGTTCATTGTCACGCAGGTCAGGTTCGGCTGGCTGATCCGAA
>DASQHH010000695.1:0-5650 GCA_035632195.1 Vicinamibacterales bacterium | reverse complement strand
TTTCTGCGGCGAGCACGGAGGCGTCGTGTGCACCTCGTCGAACGCCGAGGCGACGCTGAAGTGGGCGTGGCAGCGAGGGGAAAAAATTCTCTTTCTCCCCGATCAGCATCTCGGACGCAACACGGCGTTCAAGATGGGCGTGCCGCTCGATCAAATGAGCGTCTGGGATCCGGACGAAATCTGGGGCGGCCTGGATCCGGACGTCGTCGAGCGCTCACGCATCCTGCTCTGGAAAGGGCACTGCTCGGTGCACACGCGGTTCACCGTGCGGCAGATTGATCAGATCCGCGCGCAGCATCCAGGCGTTCGCGTCATCGTCCATCCGGAAGTGCCATGGGACGTCGTGCAGGCGGCCGACGATTCGGGATCGACCGAATACATCATCAAGACCGTCTCCGACAGTGCGGACGGGTCGACATGGGCCGTCGGCACCGAAATTCACCTGGTCAATCGCCTCGCGCACCGGTTGCAGCCGGCCCGCACCGTCCTTTCGCTGGATCAATTCGGCTGCCTGTGCTCGACGATGTTCCGCGTGTCTCCGAACCATCTGCTGTGGACGCTCGAAGGGCTCGTCGAAGGCGACGTCCGCAATCGCATTGCCGTGCCGCCCGGACGCAAACACTGGACGAAGATCGCTCTCGACCGGATGCTCACGATCTCCTAACCACGAAGGCCGGCCAGCCCGGCTGGGCCGTGCCGGTTGCGGCCGTGTGAGCATCGGAAGTACGATCCTCAGGTTCTGACGTTTGAAGGAGGGTCGACCGATGGCTTTTACGCTTCCCCCGCTCCCGTATCCATCCGATGCGCTCGAACCGCACATCGACAAGCAGACGATGGAGATTCACCACGGGAAGCATCACAACGCGTATGTGACGAACCTGAACGCGGCGCTCGAGAAGCATCCCGAGCTCGCGGGCAAGAGCGTCGAGGATCTGCTCAAGGGCATCAACAGCGTGCCCGAAGACATCCGCACCGCCGTCCGCAACAACGGCGGCGGGCATGCCAACCACTCGATGTTCTGGCAAGTCATGGCGCCGAAAGCCGGCGGCGCTCCGACGGGCGCCATCGCCGATGCGATCAATTCGTCGTTCGGCAGCTTTGACAAGTTCAAAGAGGAATTCAAGAAGGCGGCCGGTGCGCGCTTCGGCAGCGGCTGGGCGTGGGTGATCGGCAGCGGCAACAAGCTGACCATCGAGAGCTCCGCGAACCAGGACAGTCCGCTGATGGACGGCAAGAAGCCGGTCTTCGGCCTCGACGTCTGGGAGCACGCGTACTACTTGAAGTATCAGAACCGTCGGCCGGACTACGTCGACGCGTGGTGGAACGTGGTCAACTGGGCGGAGATCAACAAGCGCCTCCGCTGACGTGTCGCTTTCCACCGTCCTGTATCTGTTCCTCGCGCATCTGGGCGTCGGCATCGCGGCCACTCTGGTCTTCGTGGACCGCGGCGCCGGCGTCAAGTTCTTCCGCTTCAACGCCGGGCTCGCGGCGATCCTGATCGCCGTCGGGATCGCGTTCCATGCCCAGGGGACGTCGCCGGCGGACGCCGACGCGTCGCTCGGCGATTCGGGTCTCGCTGCGCTCGTCATCAGCGAAGCGGCCGTCGTCCTCTACTGGGCGACGGTGGGACGGACGCTCGCGCGCATTCGTCCGGCGATCGTGGGGATCGCGGTTGCCGCAGGCGCGGCCGCCGTCGTGCTGCAGGGTCTCGGCGTCGCGGGGCATCGCGCCGTGCCGGTTCAGGCGCTGACCGTCGCGAGTTTCCTGACGTCCGCGACGCTCCTCGGCGGCACGTGCACGGCGATGATCCTGGGCCACTGGTACCTCGTGATCCCGTCGATGGACGTGTCGTTCCTGCAGTCGATCGTCAAGGTGCACATCGCTTCGCTGCTGCTGCGCATCGCGGTCGTCGGCGCCGCCATTTTCTTCGCGATAGCGACGTGGGAGCCGGGCATGGGGCCGAGCTTCCGGCACTACATCACGTCGGCCAGCGGAATCTTCTTCTGGCAGCGCGCGCTGTTCGGGCTGCTCGGGCCGGCCCTGCTGGCGTACATGACGTGGGAAACGGCGAAAATCCGGTCGACCCAATCGGCGACCGGCATCCTCTACGTCGACTTCTTCACCGTCGTCGTCGGGGAAGCGCTGGCGAAGTACATCGTGCTCGCGACGCGCGTGCCGGTTTAAACTTGGAAGGTTGCGGACTGCACCGCGGTCCGGAACCTGTGCAATTTCAGACCGTGAACCGCGTCAGGGCCGGAAGGCAGCAGCGCTAAGCGGATCCTGACATGTGCCGCAGGTATTCCGGATCGCGGTACAGTCCGCAAATCCCGAATGTCTTATCAGGTAATCGCGCGGAAGTGGCGGCCGCAGACGTTCGACGAAGTCGTCGGACAGCGCGGCGTCACGCAGACGCTGAAGAACGCGCTGGCGAGTAAACGCCTCGCCCAGGCGTTCGTCTTTGCGGGTCCGCGCGGAGTCGGGAAGACGACGACGGCGCGCATCCTCGCGCGCGCGCTCAACTGCGTCAACGGACCGACGCCCGACCCCTGCGGCGCGTGCGACGCGTGCGTCGAGATCGCCGAAGGACGCGACATGGACGTCCTGGAGATCGACGCGGCGACGCATACCGGCATCGACAACGTCCGCGAGGTCATCATCTCGGGCCTCGGGATTCTGCCGGTGCGCAACCGGTTCAAGGTGTTCATCATCGACGAGGTGCACCAGCTCTCGGTGCCGTCGTTCAATGCGCTGCTGAAATCGATCGAAGAGCCGCCGCCGCACGTCGTCTTCATGATGGCGACGACGGAACTGGACAAGATTCCCGAAACCGTGCTGTCGCGATCGCAGGTCTACGAGTTCCGGACGATCGGCTCGAAGGCCATCGCCGAACAACTCCGGAAGATCGCCGACGCCGAGCGGATCCAGGTCGCCGACGATTCGCTGCAGCTGATCGCGCGCGACGCCGAAGGGAGCATGCGCGACGCGCAGAGCAAGCTCGATCAGGTGATTGCGTTCACCGGGTCGACGATCGGGGCCGACGACGTCGCGACGGTGCTGGGGCTGGTGGGCCGCGATCTGCTGTTCGATGCGGTGGAGGCTGTCGCCGCCGACAACGCGAAACAGGCGTTCGACCTGGCCGCGCGCGCCGTCGAGCTCGGTTACGATCTGCGATCCGTCTGCCGGGAGCTGTCGCGCGTGGTCCGCGATCTGCTGGTCGTGTCGGTCGATGCGTCGCGCGTCGACGATCCGGAAATCGCCGGCGAGGGCGAGCGCGATCGCGTCAAGTCGCTCGCGGCGAAATTCTCTCGCGAGGACTTTCTGCGGGCGTTCGATCTGCTGGCGAAGGCCGAGACGGAGATGCGCACCGCCGCGCAGCCGCGCTATCACCTCGAGATGGCGCTTCTGCGGTGGATGTACCTGCGGCGGCTTGCGCCCATCGAGGACCTGATTGCGGGCGTCGGTGGTGGTGCGCCGGCGGCGAGGCCGGCCGCTGCTGCCCCGCCGACGAGGGTGTCGGCTGCGCCCGCGGCGAAGACGCCGCAGGCAGCCGCTCCGCGGACGGAGCAAGGTCCGCCGCTGCACCCGGCAGCGGCTTCGAATCTGAAGGACGCACTGCTCAACGAGATTCGGCGGACGAAGGTGGTCTTCTACAACACCGTCGTCGCGCAGGCGCAGAAGATCGAGGCCGACGGCGATCGCGTGACGTTCACGTTCTCCGCGAACCACCGGTCGATGCGCGACATGTTCGAGAAGGATCGCGCGCAGATTGAATCGATGGCGCAGCAGGTCAGCGGACGCCGCATCGCGGTCGCGAGCATCCAGCTCGACGCCAACGCCGCAGCCGGCCCTGCGGTCGCCGGGGGCGACGACGCGCCCGCGCGGCCCGCGCCCCCGAAGAGCGACCGGAAGTCGACGCTGAAAGAACAGGCGCTCAAGGATTCGAACGTCCAGGCGATGCTCGAAGTGTTCCCCGCGGAAATCCGCGACGTGGAAGAAATGTAGGGCGGGCCTTCCGGGCCGATGTAGGGCGGGCCTTTAGGCCCGCCGGTGAATACGATGGATATTCGACAGATGATGAAGCAGGCGCAGCAGATGCAGGAGCGCCTGCAGCAGCAGATGACCGAGCTGCGCGTCGAGGGCAACGCCGGCGGAGGCATGGTCACTGTCGTCGTCAACGGCGCGAAGCAGATTCAGTCGCTGAAGATCGATCCCGAGGTCGTCACGAAGGACGACGTCGAGATGCTGCAGGACCTGATCGTCGCCGCCATCAACGACGCGCACCGCAAGGCCGACGACGAGATGCGCCAGAACATGGGCGGGATGCTGCCGCCCGGAATGAAGTTTTAACGATCCGCAATCGATAGACGTGTCGCTTCCTGATCCCCTCACCCGACTCATCGAAGAACTGCAGCGCCTGCCCGGCATCGGTCCGAAAGGCGCGGCGCGGCTGGCCTTCCACGTGCTGAAGACGCCGCGTGACCAGGCCGACCGCCTCGTCGAGGCGATCCGCGCCGTGAAGGATCAGGTCACGTACTGCTCGATCTGCAGCAACATCACGGCGACCGATCCGTGCGTCTACTGCAGCAGCGACTCGCGCGACCGCCACGTCATCTGCGTCGTCGAAGAGCCGCAGAACGTGACGAACATCGAGAAGACGCGCGAGTTCAAGGGCCTGTACCACGTGCTGATGGGCGCGCTGTCCCCGCTCCAGGGCATCGGCCCCGACGACCTCAAGATCAAGGGGCTGCTGACGCGCGTGCAGAGCGGCGTCGCGGAAGTCATTCTGGCGACGAATCCCAACGTCGAGGGCGAGGCCACCGCCATTTACATCGCGCGGCTGCTCAAGCCGCTCGGCGTGAAGGTGACGCGCATCGCCATGGGCGTACCCGTCGGCAGCGATCTCGAATACGCCGACGAGGTCACCATGCATAAAGCCCTCGAGAACCGGCGCGAGGTTTGAACGTGTGAACGCAGCCGCGGTTTATGACGTCCCGGTCGCCCTCGTCCTCGTTCTCGGCGGCGCGCTCTCCTGCTTCGCAGGGTATCGCCTCTTCCGCGGCGTCCTTGCGATTTACGGATTCGTGGCCGGCTGGTCCCTCGCCGGTCAGTTCGTCGTCGTGCACAACCCGGTCGGCGCGATCGCGGCGGGTCTCATCGGGGGCGTCGTCGGAGCGCTCGCGCTGGTGTTCGCGTACTTCATCGCCGTCGGGCTCATCGGCGCCGGGCTCGGCGCGGTTGTGGCGCACGTCGTCTGGAGCGCGGTCGGCGCGAACGAGCCGCCGTGGCTGCTCGTCGTGTCCCTCGTGGTGCTCGGCGCGGTCGGCGCGGTACTCCTGCAGCGCTACGTGATCGTGGTCGCGACGGCGTTCGGCGGCGCATGGATGATGCTCATCGCGGGGCTGGCGGCGGCGGGCAGCCGCCCCGCGCAGGCCGCGATCGACAGCCACAACTGGATCCTGTCGCCATTTGCGACCGCAGCGGTCGCGGCGTGGATTCCAATCGCGTGGATCGCGCTCGGCCTGCTCGGGACGACCGTGCAGCTGGGGATTACGGGTCGAAAGAAGAAGGCTTAGGAGGCCTCCGGATATGGCGACATTCGAACGGCACGCGGACGTGGACTGGAAGGGATCGGTCATGGAAGGCAAGGGAG
>DASQHH010000694.1:0-1665 GCA_035632195.1 Vicinamibacterales bacterium | reverse complement strand
GAAGCGTGAGAACGGCGCGCCGACGGCGACGATCGACAGCTCGCAACTCAACAAGGCCGTCATCGGCAACTTGTCCGATGCGCTCAGCTCGCGCGTGGCAGGGGTCGTCGTGCAGACGGCGGCCGGCGAAACGGGCGCCGGATCGCGCATCCGCATCCGGGGCTCGAACTCGATCTCACTCTCCAACGATCCGCTCCTAATCATCGACGGCATCCGCGCCGACAATTCATCCCAGTCGACGGCGCAGGATACGGGCGGCCAGCTCCCCTCGCGTTTCAACGACATCAATCCCGAGGAGATCGAGAGCATCGAAGTGATCAAGGGCCCGGCCGCCGCGGCGCTCTATGGCACCGCCGCGTCGAACGGCGTCATTCAGATCACGACCAAGCACGGCCGCGCCGGACAGACTCGCTGGGACGCCTTCATCGAAGGTGGCCAGCTGCGTGACGTGAACGACTATCCGCTCAACCTGCGCTCGTATGGCCATACGTCGTCGGGCGCGCTCGTCACGAACTGCAGCCTGTTCCGCCGCACCAGTGGTCTCAGCAACAATTGCGTTCAAGTCGACTCGGTCGCGTCCAACGACCCGCTCAAGGCGGCCGGCATCGAGAGCGACGGTAACCGCCGGCAGCTCGGCGCCAGCGTCGCCGGCGGGTCGGACAACGCGTCGTACTACGTGTCGGGCGAATACCAGCGGGAGCAGAACGTCGTCTCGATCAACGCGCAGCAGCAGCTGAACATCCGCACGAACGTCCGGGCGCAGCTGGCGCGGTCGCTCGACCTGAACGTCAACGTCGGCTACGTCAACAGCGATCTGCGCCGCCCGCAGAACGACAACAACTCGTTCGGCGTCATCTCGGCGTCGTTGCTCGGCCGCGCGGCCGATTGCACGCCGACCGGCGCGAAGCTGCACCCCGGCCTGTGCTCGGGCGGTGCGGACACGGTCAGCCACGGGTACTTCAACCCGGGGATCGATCCGAACGCGTTCTTCCAGATCAATACGCGGCAGCAAGTGCAACGCCTGATCGGCGGCGCGACGAGCAATTGGACGCCGCTCAGCTGGCTCGCCGTGAGCGGCACGCTGGGCGCCGACATCAACCACCGGAACGACAACGAGACCTTGCCGCCCAACGTGTTGTTGGTCGACCAGGATCGCACGGACGGGTACCGCAGCATCGAGCGCGCGATCGTCGGCGACTATACGGCGAACCTCAACGCGTCCGGCACCTATCGCTACCGCGACTTCCGCCTCGTGAGCACGCTCGGCTCGGGTTACAGCGACGAGGCGTTCACGCGCACGGATGCGTTCGGCGCAAAGCTGCTCGCCGGAACGAGCTCGCTCGCCGGCACTACGGCGCGCTTCTCCGTCGGTGAAGTAAATCAGGACGTGAAGACCCTCGGCTTCCTCGGCCGTGAGGAGATCGGCTGGGCGGACAAGCGATTCCTCAGCATCGCCGCGCGCACCGATCGGAACAGCGCGTTCGGCGTGAACTTCCGCCGCGTGTACTACCCTTCGGTGAGCGGCTCCTGGGTCATCAGCGACGAAGGCCTCTTCCCGCACATCAGCGGCGTGTCCTCACTGCGCCTGCGAGCCGCAGCCGGTTCGGCCGGCCAGAATCCCGGCTTCCTCGCCGCCGAACAGTTCTTCAACCCCGTGGCGGTCAG
>DASQHH010000693.1:0-2912 GCA_035632195.1 Vicinamibacterales bacterium | reverse complement strand
CCGTGAGGGCTGCCTGACAGCTGAGCTGCGCACGCCGGATGGACCACAGGTGGCCGGCTTCTTGAACTGGCCGGTTCAATGTCGCGCCGTCTCGTCTGCACACTCGCCGCCGCGTTCGTGGCCCTGGCCGCACCAGCCCGTGGTCAAGACGCAGCCGCGGCGCCCCAGGCTCCGCCACCGCTCAGCAAGCACGAGCTGCTCAAGAAGTACGTCTGGACCACACTCGGTCCTACGGGAATGCTCGACGCGACGGTGTGGAGCGCCTTCGATCAGTGGAGAGATTCGCCGCGGGCGTGGTCGAGCGACGGACGCGGTTACGCGGAACGCTGGGGATCCGAATTCGCGGCGTCGGCAATCGGCAGCACCAGCAAATACGCCGTCGCCCGGCTGCTGCACCAGGACCCTTCGTTCGTGCCGTGCGAATGCGTCGGCGTCCGTCCGCGCCTCGCTCACGCGCTGCTGGCGCCGTTCATGGCACGGACGAGCGACGGAGTCTGGGTGTTCTCGCCTGCAACGGTCACCGGCTACGTAGCGGAAAACGTGATCCCCGCCGCAACCTGGTATCCCGCGCCCCGCGGCGTCCGCGACGGCGCGCTGCACGCGCTCTCCGGCGTCGCCGCGAAAGCGGCGGTCGACGTCGTCAAAGAGTTCATGCCGGAGCGTTTCAGAAAGAAAAAGTAACGCCCAGGCGAACGCGCGGCACGCCCGGCAGCACCGAAGGAATGCGCCCATAGCCGGACCAGATATATGATGCGCGGACCGCCGTGAATCTGTCCGAAATCTTCATCCGGCGCCCCATTGCGACCACTCTGCTCATGGCCGCGATCGCCATGTTCGGCATCCTGGCGTACATGACGCTCTCGGTGAGCAACCTCCCCGACGTCGACTTCCCGACGCTGAGCGTCAGCGCGAGCCTGCCGGGCGGCGACCCGGGCACGATGTCGTCGTCGGTCGCGAGCCCGCTCGAGCGGCAGTTCACGACCATCGCCGGTGTCGACTCGATGACCTCTTCGAGCTCCACCGGAAGCTCGTCTGTCACGCTGCAGTTCAACCTCGATCGCGACCTCGACTCGGCGACGGTCGACGTCCAGACCGCCATCGCCGCCGCGATGCCGCTGCTGCCGGCCGGCATGCCGGCGCCCCCATCGTTCCGCAAATCGAATCCGGCCGACGAGCCGTTCCTGCATCTGGCGCTGACGTCGCGCTCCGTCCCGATGTGGGTGCTCGACGACTACGCCGAAACGCTCCTTGCGCCGGGGATCTCGATGGTGAGCGGCGTGGCGCAGGTGCGCATCAACGGCGCGACGAAGTACGCCGTCCGCGTCCAGGTGGATCCGACGCGGCTGCACAGCGAGCAGATCGGCCTCAACGAAGTCGACACGGCGCTGCAGAACTGGAACGTGAACCTGCCGACCGGCCAGCTGTTCGCGCGCGACGCGACCTATAACATCCAGGCAGCCGGCCAGCTGATGAACGGCGCGGCGTTCCGGCCGATGATCGTGGCGTACCGGCACGGCGCGCCGGTCCGCCTCGGGCAGATCGCGACCGTCCTCGACAGCGTCGAAGACGTGCGCAACGTCACGTGGCTCTATCGCCGCGGCAACACTCCGGAGCGCGCGATCCAGCTCGACGTCCTCCGGCAGCCGGACACGAACGTCATTGCCGTCACCGACGCGATCCGCGCGCTCTTCCCGACATTCGAACGGCAGCTGCCGCCGTCGGTCCACCTGCTGGTCCGCGGCGATCACTCGAAGAACATCCGCAAGGCCTTCGGCGAAATCCAGCTGACGATGGCGGTGACGCTCGTGCTCGTCGTCGGCGTCATCTTCCTCTTTCTGCATAACGGTTCGGCGACGCTGATCCCCGCGCTCGCTCTGCCCTTTTCCATCCTCGGCACGTTCGCCGTGATGAGCCTGTTGCACTACAGCCTCGACAACCTGTCGATGATGGCGCTCATCCTCTCGATCGGCTTCGTCGTCGACGACGCGATCGTGATGCTGGAGAACATCGTCCGGCACATGGAGCAGGGCGCGCCGCCGCTGGCGGCGGCGCTGGAGGGATCGCGTGAGATCGGATTCACGATCGTCTCGATGACGGCGTCGCTCACGGCTGTCTTCATTCCAATCCTGTTCATGGCGGGATTCCTCGGCCGGCTGTTCCGCGAGTTCGCCGTGACGATCATGACGGCGATCCTGATCTCGGGCGTCGTGTCGGTGACGCTGACGCCGATGCTCTGCAGCCGGTTCCTGAAAGTGTCGGCGCTGCACGCGAAGACCGGCTTCGGCGCCTGGCTGGAGTCGCTGTTTGGCGCGCTGCGCCGCAGCTACGCCGTCTCGCTCGCGTGGGTGCTGCGCCACCGTCCGCTGATGCTCGCGACGTTCGTTCTCGTCGTCGCCGCGACGCTGCAGATGTTCCGCACGATCCCGAAAGGCTTCGTTCCGGACCAGGACGACGACGAGATGAACATGAACCTGCGCGCTGCGCAGGGGACCGCGTTCGACGACATGATGGCGTACGCGCGCCGCGTCGGCGACATCGTCCAGCAGAACCCGAACGTCGAGATGACGACGGTGAGCAGCGGCGGCGGGATGGGCGCCATGAACACCGCGCGCATCAACGTCCAGCTGAAGCCGCGCGCCGACCGCGACGTGACCGCAGCGCGGGTCGCGGCCGACCTGCGGTCGCGCATCTCGCGCTTCCCGGCCTTCCAGTCGTTCGTGAACCTGCCGCCCGCGATCAGCATCGGCGGCCGCATGTCGAACAGCACCTATCAGTTGATCGTGCAGGCGCTGGATCCGGCCGACCTCTACACGTGGGGGGGACGGCTCACCCAGGAAATCGAGCGCATTCCGGAGATCGTCGACGTCAACAGCGACATCGAGATGAAGAGCCCTCGCGTGACGCTCGTCCTC
>DASQHH010000692.1:0-2002 GCA_035632195.1 Vicinamibacterales bacterium | reverse complement strand
CCGGTTGTGATTCGGCGCGGCGCGGTGACCCCCTATCGGCGCCGAGAAATGACCCCAGAAGAATGCGAGATTCTCCAGTTTGATCAACACGCCGCGGCTCGTTGTAGGGGGTCAACTTTGGAAGCCGATCTTGTATCGAACCGAACTCGATAATCTACTAAAAAATCAAGCCTGTAATCCTTCGGCGGGTAGGGTCACTTTTCGGCTCTGACGCAATCTTGATGAAGCGGGGGCGTCCCGCTCAGGTCGCGCCCATGAGCCGTGCGCGTAATAAATCGATCTTCGCGCGACCATACATCTGCCGCTTCATCAGCTTGAGTTTCGTGTTTTGTCCCTCGGTTTGCCCGTTTGACCATGGCTCGGTCAGCGCGGCCTTCACGGCCGCGACGTCCTGAACGATCCCCGCCGCGAATGAGGTCATGAGTCCAGCTTCAGCGTCCGTGATCCAGCTATCCAGACCCGCGTGATCGCGGCCGCGGATCAGGCCGTGGAACCGGTTGAGCAGATCTCGCGCGACGCCAAGGTCGGGAACCGCCTTGTCGATGACCGCCAGGATCTGAGCCGCGGTGTCAGACGGCTGGTCTGGTTCCGTCGTCATCATTTTGGCGATGCTTCGCGCGGATGGCGCCGTGAGCGAGCCAGCGGAGGCCGATCCCAAACATTCCTTCCGCTTGCGTGTCATCCACTCGGTGACGACCCGAACACCTCCCCTGAACCCTGCGCGCCGCATTAGTCGCCAGAGCGCCGCACCATTCCGCTCACCGTTGACCCACGCGGTGTCCAGTTGAGCGATGAATGGTTCGAGGGAGTTCGTCCGGGTGCGAAAAATGTCACCGCGTGCCCCGCGCAATATCTTGCGTACCAGACCACGCGAGCGGCCGGTCTTTCGCACGATGTCCTTGATCGTCGTGCCCGCCTTCGCCATTCCCAGGATCGCCGCGTTCTCCCCTTCACGGCGGAGCCATCCGGTGTGCTGCCTGCGTTGCGCGGCGGTCAGCAAGGCGGGATCGACCGGCCCGCCACCCATCGCTGTCCGGATCGCCCCCATGGACCGGCGCACGGCGTCGAGAAAGGCGGCACTGGCATTCTCCATCAGGTGCCAGCGATCCGCGACCTGAACGGCCTCGGGGCATCCATCGGTCGCGGCCTGCCGGTAGCCGGCGCCACGGTCTCGCGCGATGATTTGAACCGAAGGGTGTTGGGTCAGCCATGCCGCGACCGTCGCCGCCTCACGATCGGGCAACAGGTCGATGATGCGACGGCGTTCCAGATCGCAGATGATGGTTCCGTAACGATGGCCACGCTTCCAGGCCCAATCGTCGATGCCGATGACGCGGGGCATGGTGGCCTCGACGGTGGCGTGGCGACGAACCACACGTAAGAGGGTATCGTTGCTGACCGGAAGCATGAGGCGCCGGGCGAAGTTCTGGCCCGGCCGCCCGCCCAGCGCCAACCCGAGATGGTGCACGAGACCCTCGAGGCGTGCCGTCCGGCGAGCGAACGGACGCGAGACCGCCGGGTCGAGGCGTTCGACGAAGATCTTGCGTCGGCAATCCGTTGCCCGGCACCAGAACCGTCTGGCCGAAACCGTGATCCGGACCCTCCGCCCCTGGCACGGCAGGTCCGACAACGAACGCCGGTATCGGCTGTGAATGCTCGCCGACGAACGGCCACATGCCGGACAGGACGCAGTGAACCCGGCCGCTCGCGCCACGATCAGCAGTTCGACCACTCCGCTTTCCACACGCTCAATGATCAGGCCACACGGGGCAAGCGTGATCCCACGACTCATGACGACGATTCCCTCCCGATTCGCCGTCAAATCTTCCGTTGAAATGCATCAGGATTGAGTCTGAGCCACTTTTCGACGCCGATTCACATGCGCGCGCATTGGGGTGTGGAGAACCGACTCCACTGGGTTCTCGATGTCGTCTTTCGCGATGACCTGGCTCGGTGCAGGACCAGGGACGGGCCGCGAAACATGGCCATCATCCGACACACC
>DASQHH010000691.1:0-2821 GCA_035632195.1 Vicinamibacterales bacterium | reverse complement strand
ATCGCGGGCGACTGGGTCGGACCTCGCGGTCAGCTGTCGGACGCGGCAGCCGCGAGCGGCGTCGACGCCGCCGCCGCCGTCCTGCGCTTCGCCCGATCCGCCGGCGCGCGGATGGAAAGAGCTTCGTGACGCTGAATCTTGAAGGGCTCTATGCGGAGCATCGCCAGTTTCTGTGGGCACTCTGCTACCGCATGACCGGAAACGCCGCCGATGCGGATGATGCGGTGCAGGACACGTTCGTGCGCGCGCTCCAGCATCCGCCGCGGCGGACGGAAACCCCTCTCCGGCCGTGGCTCGTCAGGGTGGCACTCAACCTGTCGCGGGACCTGCTGCGCAAACGCCGTCGCCGCGACTATGTTGGACCGTGGCTGCCGTCGCCGATCGAGACCGGCGAGGATGCTGATCCTCCGTCGCACGAGCCATCCACCGACGGCGCCACTACGCTCGAGGGACGGTACGATCTGCTCGAGAGCGTCTCGTTCGCCTTCCTGCTCGCGATCGAAACGTTGACACCGACCCAGCGCGCGGTCCTCCTGTTGCGGGACGTCTTCGACTACTCTGTCAAGGAGACGGCAGACGCGCTCGATCGCTCGCAGGCCAACGTCAAGACGACGCACCATCGCGCGCGACAGTCGATGGATGCCTACAACCGGAATCGTCAGACGCCGACGCGCGAGCGGCAGGCCGCCGCCGGCCGGGCGCTTCGGCAGTTTCTCGAGCGGCTGGCGGCACACGACGTCGCCGGCATCGAAGCGCTGCTCGCGGACGAGGTGCGGACCACGACCGACGGCGGCGGTGAGTTCCGCGCTGCACTCCGCCCGATCGTCGGCCGCGAGAAAGTGATGCGCTTCTATCTGGCGATTGTCGAATTGACGCGCGGCGCGGCGGTTCGGTCCGTGACGCTGAACGGCGGCCCAGGGGTCGTGGTCGAGGCGCCGACGCTGCCGAAGGAACGAATGGCGCCGCGGACGGCTATGACGCTCGAGCTCGACGCCGTCGGCCGGATCTCACATCTCTACGTCGTGTCAGCGACGCGTAAGCTCAGCGCCGTCTCTTCAGAATCCCAGCGTTTGTGACAGCACGTCGCGAAAGTCGGGCGGCATCGCGATGTCCGGCTTCGCGGCCTGGAGGCGAAGGCGCTCGAACGTCGTCAGGGGCCAGTTCCGCTGGAACATGTTGACGATCCATGTCGGCAGCAGCCCTTTCGGATCGGCCTGCAGCTCGGCGCTGAGCCGCGTGCGGGCTCCGCGCTCGAGCGAGACGGCCTCGAAACGGCCGGCGAGAATCTCGCCGCGGACGTTGTGCGTCGGCGACGCCAGACCGTCGCCGGATGGCCGGTAGACCAGAGCGAAGGTGCGTGCGGCCGGGTCGACTTCAATCTGGACTTCGGAGACGAAGTCCCGATCTTTGATGATGAGCGGCAGCCCGATGTGGTTGTATTCGACGTACTCCGTCGGTCCGATTCGGCGCAGCACCCGCGATTCCTTGAGGCTGTCGGCCCATTCCGGCGCGCGCTTCGTGTCGAGCAGAATAGAGGCGATCTTCCAGACCGGAGCGTCGACGACGCCGACGCCTTTCAGAGCGACCACGTCGCTTCCGGGCACGGTGCGCCGATAGATCTCGACGCCGTGTTCCGACGATACCGGCTTCCAGGCATCGCCCGCGGGCGCGGCGTACACCGCTGCCCAGAGGGCGGCGGCGACCAGCGCCGATCGGCAGACGGCGTTCATCCAGTGAGTATAGAACGCGTCACACTTTTCGCCCGAGCCAGCGGACGAAGACGCTGAGACCGCTGTGCACCAGCGACTTCGATCCGCTCTGGGCCGTCATCGCCGCAACGGCTTCGGCGAACAGCTTGTCGACGTCCGGGTCGTCGGCGCTGGAGGTCGTCGTGCTCTTGAACGTCTCGGTGCGGCCGCCGGAGCGCATCGTCCACGTCACGACCCGGGTGGTGCCGGACTTCGGCCGCGCCGGCGCCTCGGCGGCATCCTGCTGCAGCTCGCGGACGTGCGCCGCGATTTGCTTCATATCGATCATCGTCAGGGGCGACGCGCAATGCGGGCAAACGGACTGCTTGACGAGATCGATCGGGCCGCCGCAGTTCGAGCAGTTGATCACCTGGACGTTCTGGCGCAGCTCGGCGACTTGTTTCGGCGTCAGCGGACGGACGAAGTCCTTTTCCTTCAGAAACTGCAGAAAGGTGATGAAGTGCCCGTGCTGCAGACACCGCCAGTATTCGAACCGCGTGCCGCGCGCCTGCATGTCGTGCGCCAGCGCGAGCGGCCGGCTGCAGCGCGGGCACGCCAGCGGCTGCCGGAACGGTTTGCCGGTCGTCTGTTCGGCGATCAGATTGAACAGCGTGATCGTCGACGCCGGCGAGAGCCGGGAATTCTCGTTGCGATCGAACCAGAACGCCAGGCACGTGTTGCAGACGTCGACGCCGTACTCGGCGCCGGAGCGGTCCTGAAGCGTGACCTCCGACATCGCCGCGGCACAGCCCGGACAGTTCATGACGGACGGGCGGATCGTAGCACGCGGCATTCGTGATTAAATCCAAAGGCGCATGCGCAAAGGGTTCACGAGGCACCCCGACCGGAACGACGACGCCGCGCGCGCCCAGTCCACCGGAGTCAAGAACTACATCACGCCGGG
Organism: Vicinamibacterales bacterium; assembly: GCA_035632195.1. Lineage (GTDB taxonomy): Bacteria > Acidobacteriota > Vicinamibacteria > Vicinamibacterales > CAVVIG01 > DASQHH01. The sequence continues at coordinate 169 of DASQHH010000691.1, read as the reverse complement.
CGGGTTCCAGCGTCTGAAAGACGAACTGCACTTCCTGCTTGCGCGCGAGCGGCCCGCCGTCACCGAAGTGGTCGCGTGGGCCGCCAGCAACGGCGATCGCAGCGAGAACGCGGACTACCAATACAACAAGCGGCGGCTGCGGCAGATCGACCGGCGGATTCGCTATCTG
>DASQHH010000690.1:0-4102 GCA_035632195.1 Vicinamibacterales bacterium | reverse complement strand
GGCGCCGGCGCCGCGCCTGCAATCGGTACAGGGCGTCGATTCGTACAGGGCGTACTGCCAGGTGTGCCACGGCGAGCAAGCGAGGGGCGACGGCCCTGCTGCGACGGCGCTCAAGAAGGTTCCGGCCGACTTGACGACGATCGCGAAGCGGCACAACGGGAACTTCTCAGCGACCGACGTGGAGGCCACCATCAACGGCGTTAGCGTCATGGCGTCGCACGGCACGCGCGACATGCCGATTTGGGGTCCGGTGTTCAGAGCCCTCTCGACGGATGACACCGTGGCGAAGCTGCGGATGGCCAACCTGCTCGACTACCTCAAGGCCATTCAGACGCAGTAATGGCTGCTCGTGGTGCGCCAGCGCCGGGGCGCGGCCTGACACGCCGCCAGGTCCTGGCGCTGGCGGTCGGTTGCGCCGCGGTCCGACCGGTCGGGGCGGACTCGGCCCAGTCAGAATCGGTGAAGAGGCCGGACATCACGCTCCGGATTGGCGAGGTCTCACTCGAGCTCGGTCCGCGGCGGACCGTCCGCACTCTCGGCTACAACGGCGACGTGCCCGGCCCCCTGATTCGCGCACGCCAGGGGCGGCCGTTCACCGTTGAAGTCTGGAACGACTCCCGCGAAACCGACATCGTCCACTGGCACGGACTCCACATCGGTCCCGATGTCGACGGCGCCTTTGAAGAAGGCACGCCCGCCGTTGCTCCCGGCGCGCATCGTCAGTACACGTTCGTCCCTGATCCGCCGGGCACCCGCTGGTATCACAGCCACACGACCGCGGGACACGATCTAAAGAAGAGCACGTACTCGGGGCAGTTCGGCGTTTTCATCGTCGAGAGCGGCGGCGAGCGCGGAGGGTACGACCGCGAAGAGGTGCTCGTTCTCCACGACTGGGAGGCGCGATTCGATGCGATGGGCGAAGTCGAGTACCGCACGTTCTCGATCAACGGCAAGATGCTCGGCGCCGCGCCGCCCATTCGGGTGAACGAGCTCGATCGGGTGCTGTTCCGGTTCGTGAACGCGAGCGCGACGCTGCACCATCGGCTTGCGTTGCCCGGACACGCGTTCCACGTCGTTGCGCTCGACGGCAACCCGGTGCCCACTCCGACGACCGTGCCGGTGCTCGACATCGGACCGGGCGAACGCATCGACGCGATCGTCGAGATGATGCATCCCGGGGTGTGGACGCTCGGCGAGCTGATGGCGGATCAGCGTGCGAACGGCATGGGCATCGTCGTCGAGTACGCCGGCCGGACCGGCGCGCCGCGGTGGTTACCCCCGCCGCCGTTCGTCTGGGATCACACGCGGTTCGGACGCGCCGAACCGCTGCCGGAACCCGATGGCAGGTTGACGCTGGCGTTCAAGCCGGCCGGCGACGGCCATCACTGGGCGATCAACGGCAAGACGCACCCGCGGATCGATCCGATCGTTGTCGCGCCAGGCAAGCGATATCGCTGGACGCTCGACAACCAGAGCGCCGACGCGCACCCGATCCACATCCACCGTCATCAGTTCGAGATCGTGCGGGTCGACGGCCGGCCGACATCAGGGATTCGCAAGGACGTCGTCGTCGTGCCGGCCTGGCGTCAGGTGGAAGTCGATGTCATCGACACGCGGCCCGGGCCGTCGCTCGTCCACTGCCATCAGCAGTTCCATATGGACATGGGATTCATGACGATCATGCACGCGGGATAGGGGGAGGCCCGACCGGAGCTATCTTAGCCTCTCCGGTCGGACTGTCCGATGCGCGAACGTCAGAACGACGAGGCGCCTAGTCGAGCTCGAGCCGGTGCCCCACCATCTCGCCTTTGATGCGGACCGCGGTGAGCGCTTGCGCTCCGTCGGAGCGCGTGATGCTCCGGAAGTCGGACAACTCGATCTTTCGCGACAGCTGTTCCAGCGTGCACGGCACGCGCGCGACCTCCTTGCCGTCCTCGGCCGACTTGACCACGAGCACGTCCTTGCCGTCGACGAACAGGCACTGGAACGTATACAGGCCGGGCTCGAGCGTCGTCGTACCGACGACAAGCGACTTCGTGAGGTTGAACTCCGCCTTCGGGCTGTTGGCGTGATCCTGGGCGAACGCGGCGCGCGGCAGCGCAACGAACAGAGCGACGATGAAGAGGAACCCGATCACTCGCTTCATAGGACCTCCTGTCCTTCATCCGAAATGGACTTTCGACCTCGGATATGACGCCACGTCGTAACGCCCGAAAATCCGGGCGGCGGCGTGCCGGACCTCCTGCGCGAGGCCGGCGGCGAGGCTGCGGACGAGCGCCGCGCCGACGCGGAACCGGTGCTCCATGGGCCACTTCAGCTCGTCGTCGCCGAACATCGTGCGGTGGTGCGCGAGCGCTGCCGGCGGCTCTGCCGGGACGCTGGCTTCGACGATCCGCCTCGCCATCTGCAGCCGGGAGCGCACGTCCGTAAACGTTCGATCGTCGATGAGCCCGTGGCGATGCTTCAAGTCGTTCAGCCGCTCCGCGATGTCGTACGTCGCGCGGACGATTTCGTCCCTCGTCATCGAATCGGTCTGGTACGACAGCACCTTCTGCCAGCCGTCCTGCAGAAAGGCCTGGCGGTGATCCTCGAGCGTGCGGCAGAACGTCGTGTATCCGAATTCCGACTGTTCGAATGCGCGGCTGCCGGGGTCCAGAAACGGACCGAGCGGCGCGACGAACGGGTGGAGCTGGCCGCCGGCGCCGAACCGGTTCAGGAGATGCTCGCAATAATCTCCGATGGCCAGCGCATCCTCGTAGCGCTGACCAGGCAGACCGGTCATGAAGAACACGTCGAGCTTGCGGCACCCGTGCTCCAGCGCCCGGCGAATCGTGTCCTCGACGGCGGCGTTCGACCACGGGAACTTGCCGTTGCGCCGGCGGACCTCTTCATCGGGCGATTCCAGGGTGATCTCGACGCTCCACGTCGGGATGCTCTTCGAAACCAGGCCGAAGAAGTCGTCGCCTGCCGGGTAGTACAGCTCGAAGATCATTTCGTTCGGCGGCCGCATCCGTTCGAGCAGCTCGAACAGTCGGACGGCGCGCCGAAACCCGCCCATGCGCGGGTCGTGGACCATGAAGATCGGCGCGCGGGAGAACGTGCCGATGACGCCGACGTCCTCGGCAAGCTTCTCCGGTGACCGGTACGCAGGCCTCCGCCGGGCGCAGATCTGACGATAGGCCGAGCGCGATCCGCCGCAGACGGCGCAGTTCTCCGTACAGCCGCGCGCGCTGAGAAGAAGCGTGATGGGATCGCGCAGCCAGTCGAGATGCGGTACCAGGTTGCGCAGACTGTGATACTTGAACAGCGAACGCATGAGATAGCGATACGCGGGCACGTCGACGTAATCGAGATTGTCGGGAACAAACGTCAACGGGTTCACGACGAGGGTGCCGTCCGGACGCTTCCACGTGAGGTTCTCGACCGTCTCGAGCCGCCGGCCTTCCCGGAGGGCCTGGAGCAGCTGACGGACGGGTTCCTCCGTCGAATCGCCGCGCACGACGAAATCGACGAACGGATACCGCGCAAGCTCTTCGTGGTAGTAGCTCGCGGACAGTCCGCCGACAACGGTCCGGCTCTCGGGATGGATCCGCTTGACGAGCTCCAGGACGCTCAGCGCACCCTGCACGTGCGGCAGCCAGTGCAGGTCCACGCCGAAGACCGGCGCTGAGAGACGCCGCAGATAGTCGGCGGCGTCGAACCGCGGATCCTGCAGCATTCGATAGGCGAGGTTGACGATCTCGACGTTGTAGTGATTGCGTTCGAGAAACGCGGCGATGCTCGTCATCCCGACCGGATACATCTCGAACATCGGGGTCGACGGCACCGCGTCCGCCACCGGACCGAGAAAGGCGGAACGCGTCCGGAAATCGTAAACGGCCGGCGGATGGAGCAGAACGAGATCGAGCCGAAACGGGTTGTGCACGTTCGCTCCCTCCCGGAAGCGCTCAGATCCCGAGGCCGGCCACGAGCAGTCCGACGGCGGCGACAACGGCACCGGCCAGCGCGTCGCCCCAGCGATCGACCCACGCGCTGCGGATTGCGCGTGCTGCGGCGCGTGCCGGCAGCACGAGCACGACCATCGTCGCGATCGTGGCGGCGT
>DASQHH010000689.1:0-11908 GCA_035632195.1 Vicinamibacterales bacterium | reverse complement strand
GCCGCTGCCGTTGCTCGCCTTCCGACGGCGCGGCCGGATGTCGTAGCGCTTGATCATCTCGTTGAGCGTCGTGGGCTTGATGTGCAGCAGCTCCGCCGCGCGCTTCTGCACGCCGCCGGCGGCCTCGAGCGTCGATTCGATCAGCCGCTTCTCGAAGTCGGTGATGACGTCCTTGAACGAGATGCCCTCGGGAGGCAGGTTGAACTGCGGCATCGCGAAGTTCGCCGCCTTGCGGACGTGGTCCGGAATCAGCTCCGGGCCGATGCGCGGACCGGGGGTCAGCACCACCGCGCGCTCGACGACGTTCTCGAGCTCGCGCACGTTGCCGGGCCAGTCGTATTCGGTCAGCACGTCGAGCGCGTCGGGCGTCACTTCCAGATCCTTCTTCTTGTTCTCGCCGCCGTATTTCTCGAGGAAGTGGTGCACGAGCAGCGGCACGTCGTCCTTCCGGTCGCGGAGCGGCGGCAGCTGGATCGAGATGACGTGCAGACGGTAGAAGAGGTCTTCGCGGAACTTGCCCTCTTCCATCATCTGGCGGAGATCGACGTTGGTCGCGGCGATGATCCGGACGTCGACCTTGATGGTCTCCATCCCGCCGAGACGCATGAAGTCGCGCTCCTGGATGACGCGCAGCAGCTTCGCCTGCGTCTCGAGCGGCACGTTGCCGATCTCGTCGAAGAAGATGCTGCCCTTGTCGGCCAGGTCGAACAGCCCCTTCTTCGGATAGACGGCGCCGGTGAACGCGCCCTTGACGTGCCCGAAAAGCGTCGATTCGAGGAGATCCGGCGGCAGGTTGCCGGAATTGACGGTGACGAACGAGCGATCCGAGCGCGACGAATTCGCATGGATTGCGCGCGCGACGAGCTCCTTGCCCGTGCCGCTCTCGCCCTGGATCAGGATCGTCGACCGGCTGGGCGCCGCCTGGATGATCAGGTCGAAGACCTGGCGCATCCGCGGGCTCTTGCCGATGATGTTCGCGAACTTGTGGTACCGCTCCTGGATGTTCTGGCGCAGGTTCCGGTTCTCGTGGACGAGGCGCCGCCGCTCCATCGCGTTGCGGACGACGACCAGCACTTCGTCGTTCTTGAACGGCTTGGTGACGTAGTCGAAGGCGCCGGCCTTCATCGCCGAGATCGCGCTCTCGACCGACGCGAAGGCGGTGATGATGACGACGGCGAGGTCTTCGTCGATGCGCTTGAGCTCGTCGAGCGTGGCGATGCCGTCGAGGCCGGGCATCATGATGTCGACGATGGCCGCGTCGAACGGCTGCGAACGCGCGAGGTCGAGCCCTTCCGCGCCGGATCCGGCGACGCGCACGTCGTAGCCTTCGCGCGTCAGCAGCGTTTCCAGGATCTCGCGCATGATCTCTTCATCGTCGACGACGAGAATCGTGCCGTGTCGTGAAGTAGTCATAGGCGTTTACCGTGTCGCGGTCCGGGCGGCGGTCTCCGCCAGCGGCAGCGAGACCGTGAACCGCGTTCCCTGACCCACCGCGCTGTCGCAGTGAATCGCTCCGTCGTGCTCGCGCACGATGCCGTACGTGATCGACAGGCCGAGGCCCGTGCCGCGGCCGATCGCCTTCGTCGTGAAGAACGGGTCGTAGATGCGCGCGAGCTGCTCGGACGGAATGCCGGAGCCGGTGTCCGAGATCTCGGCGACGGCGCGGTCGCCGTCGATCCGCGTCGTGACCGTCAGCCATCCGCCCCGCGGCATCGCGTCGCGCGCGTTCAGGAACAGGTTGAGGAACACCTGCTGCAGCTGATGCTCGATGCCCTGCACCGGCACCGCGCGGTCCGCGAGATCGCGCCGGACCTTGATCTTCCCGACCTCGAACTGATGCTCGAGCAGCGAGAACACGTCGGTGACCACCGCGTTGAGGTCCACCTCGATCCGCTCGTTGCTCGACGTGCCCGGGCGCGAGAGATTCAGCAGGCCGTTGACGATCTTCGCCGCTCGGAACGTCTGCCGCTCGATCTTTTCGAGCAGCACCGTCCGCGGATCGGAAGGGTCCGCGTTTTCCAGCAGCATCTGCGTGAAGCTCGAGATGCCCGTCAGCGGCGTGTTGACTTCGTGCGCGACGCCCGCCGCGAGCAGGCCGATCGACGCCATCTTCTCGGAGATCTGGAGCTGCTCCTCCATGCGGACGTGCTCGGTGATGTCTTCAATCAGCAGGATCGTGCCGATGACCGAGTCGCCTCCGGCGCCGGATCCCGACGGGTTCCGCAGCGGAACCGCCGTGGCGTTGACCAGCCGCTTCTGCCCCGGGTCGGCGGTGCGGACGGTGAGCGGCGCGCGGTACAGCGTCGCGCCGTACGGATGCTCGCTCCGCGCCGAGCGCAGCGCCTCCACGAACGGCTGGTCGAACACCTCGCTCAGCGTCCTGCCCACCGCGTTGCCGCGTGCGACGCCGTACACGTCTTCGAGCGCGTGGTTCCACCGCACGATGCGCTCGTCCACGTCGAACACGACGAGCCCGTCGTCGAGCGATTCGAGGATGTTCTCGTTGAACTCGCGCATGCGGCCGAGCTCTTCGGCTTTGAGGTGCAGCTCGCGGTAGAGGCGGCCGTTCTCGATGGCCGTCGCCACCTGCCCGGCGACCGCCGTCAGCAGCGCGAGGTCTTCGCTGTTGAACGGTTCGTCGGTCTCTTTCCGCCCGAGGGCGAGCACCGCGATCGCGCGTCCCTCGAATACGCACGGAACGAAATAGTCGATCCCGGCGTCGCGCCAGAATTCGACTTCCTCCGCCTCGAAGCGCGCGGCGGTCGTCGGATCGTCGACGAGGGCGACGGTGTGCCCGGCGTCGAGCCGCGCCATCATCGACGACCGGCGCGACATCCTCGGCACGGGGTCCGTGAACCCGTAATCGCCGATCGATTTGAATTCGCCTGACGAATCGGTCGTCGCCGGGCCCAGCATCAGCGCCATCCGATCGACGAGCAGCGTTTCGACGATGCGCGCGACCAGACGGCGGCTGAGACGGACGACGTTCAGGTCGGTGTTCAGATCTCTCGCGAACGCCACCAGCGCGCGCCGGTAGTCGTACCGATCGCGGTAGAAGACGCGGTCCAGCGCGTTCTGGACGGCTTCTTTCACCGGCTGCGCCAGCAGCACCACGACGATCGTGGCGAGCAGCGCGATGATGCCCGTGTGCTCGTCTTCCAATCCGGGGCCCGTCCCCCGGCCCGCTTCCTGCCCGAGCAGGAACCCGGTGGTGCTCTTCATCGCCATGTAGAGGACGATGCTCGCCGCCAGGAACGCGGAGTACGCGAGGCCGCGCTTGATGATGACCTCGACGTCCCGCAGGCGATACCGCACGATCGCCGACGCGAACGTCAGCGGAACGAGGCCGAGCGGAATCGCCGTCAGCTGCAGCGGCGCCGGCGGATCGAAGCCGAGCGCCCAGGGCAGCGCGTACGCGAACGCAAAGGGCCCGGCGCCGAGCGTGGTGCCCCACGCAATCCACCGGAGCTGCCGGCGCGCCGTCGTCGACGTGATCTGCTGGAACGTGCGCGCGAGAACGAAGACCGCCGCCGCGGCGCACACGAACAGATAGGCGTGCTCGAGCCGATCGAGCGTGTCGAGCGTGCGCGAGAACGCCGGGCCGTTCGAGGCGGCGCGCGCCACCGCGATGACGCGCGAGACGGCAATCGCCACGCCGGGAACGTACGCCGCCGGCACGATGAAGTCAGCGGCCGTCCGCCCTTCCACAGCCGGACGCTCCGGGAAGACCAGCGTGAAATGCAGCAGCAGCGGCGGCAGCAGCGCGAACGCCACCGCGTCGCCCCAATAGAAGAACCAGTCGAGCGGATCCAGCGGACCGGTGAACGAGAACGTGAACACGCCGAAGAACGCGACGCACAGCCAGAAGAAATGCAGCGTCGCCTGGTCGCGCGGCCGCCGCAGCCTGACCGATCCGCCGACGAGCAGCGTGAAGAGCCCGACCGCCGCCAGCACGTAATACATCGAGCTGCCGCGCGGCGTCGGCGTCAGTTCGACGTTCAGCGTCTGCTGCGACCCGAACCGCAGCAGCGTGTACGTCAGCCGCGTCCCCTCGTGACTCCGGTGCTGATATTCGGTGACCTCGGACGGCGCCTGAATCGGCGAGCCGTTGACGGCGAGCAGCACGTCGCCGCGGCGGATGCCCGCCGCTTCCGCCGCCGATCCGGCTGCGATGTCGGCGGCGCTGACGCCCTCAGCGCGCTGATCCCAGTAAACGCCGTCCTCGAACTCGTGCCAGCGGGAATACAACGCGACGTTCGCGATGCCGAGCGCGAACAGCGTCGCGACGACCGCCGCGGCGGACACGGTCCGGCCCCACGTCCGCCACGGACTCTCGGTTGCTGCGGGGTTCTGCGGAGCTTCGGTCATCTCGGGCGCGGGCGGTGGAAAGACACCTTCCCGGCCCTCGAGATAGCAAAGCGCATTCCCCGATGAGGCTTCGATCGACATCACTTAAATTGTTAACTAGTAGCAACTTACAGCAATTGACGCGAGCAGAAGTACGCGCCGACTCCAATAGTTCGGAGACGGCGTTCAATATTATGGATCGATTGACGTCGCGTTGTCGCGGGTTAGAACTTCAGGGTCAGGCCGCCGACGACACGCTTCGGCGGGCGGACGACGAGCAACTCGTCGTAGACGGACTGGTCGACGGCCGTGTCGCGGAAGAAGTTGCGGACGGCCACGAGCGCTTCCCATCGGGCCGTCGAGAAGTCCATGAAATGCAGCCCCTGGTGCACCTGCACGTCGAAGCGGCTGTCCATGGCCGTGCGATCGCCTTGCGAACCGTCCTGGCCCGTCAGCGGACGCGCAAACGCGTTGCTCACGCGGTAAATGACCGTGACTCGCGTGGACGTCTCAGGCACGTCGGTCTCGAGCGTCGTCGACAGGTCGTGGATGTGATCCGGCTCGCTGCGCGAGGCCGACGGCATCATCGCGAGCGCAACGCCCAGGTCGTCGGTCGACAGCCACGTCGCACGCGAGAGCGAGTACTCGACCGATCCGTGCATCCGGCCGGCAATGGCCGTACGGATGCCGGCGCTGAGCCCTGTGGCGTCGACGTCGCCGGCGTTGCCGATGAAATAGTGGCCCAGCCGCGCATCGGGAGAGCCGGGCATGTCGAGGCCGAAGACGGTCGCGAGCTGGTTGGTCACGTGCTGATGGAACGCGCGGACCGATACGGTCGCCAGCGCGACGTCGTGCTCGACCTCCACCTCGACGTGATTGGTGTGCTCCGCCTCGAGCGGGCCGGCGAGCGACGAGAACGTCCGCTGCGGCGGCAGCCACACGTTCTCATCCATGCGCGGCATGAATTCTTCGGCGCCGGGCGCCAGCGCGCGGCGGGACACGAGCCCGCTCACGCGGAACCCGTCGCCGGGCGACAACGTCAGCGCCGCACGCGGGCTGAGCAGCGTGCCGTCCTCGAGGTAGTCGTAGTGCGCGAACCGTCCGCCGTAGGTCAGCGTGACGGCCGGAGTGACGGTGTAGGTGTCGTAGGCGTAGAGCGCGCCGGCGTTGCGGCTGCCGTCGGCCACTGTGCGGAAGTTGCCGCCGTCGTAGCGCTGCGCGCTGTACGACCAGCCGACGTCGGTGCGGTGCGTCGCGGGCGCCCGCGTCGTGTAATCACCCGCGACGATCCAGGACGCCACGTCGCCCTGTGTGAGGGCGGCGCGGACGGTCCAATCCGCATGCTCGCCCACCGGCGCGCCCAGCGCCAGATAGGTGATGCTGCGGACGAAATTGTCCGTCGTGAAGAGCTGCTGCGGCGTGTCGAACGATCCGGTGGTCAGCACGTTGACCTGGCCGACGAACGGCGTCCCAGTAAAGAGCGTCGACAGATTGGACGCCGCCGATCCGACGGCGTGGTTGAAGAAGCCGGGCTGCGCCGTGCCGGACGGCGTATCTTCCGCCAGGAGCTCGGCCGGAATCTCGACGTCCTTGAGAATGCTCCGGCGGGCATGGCGCAGACGCCATGCCGTTTCTCCGTGGTCGTCGCCGCCGGTCGAAGACGACGAGCCGGCCGCGGTGTCAGTCGACGACCCGGCATCCGGACGCGCCACGAGGTCTCCCGGGACGATGCCGGCCGTCAGCACTGCCGGCGCGCTCGCGCGACGCATCGCAATCGACGACGAGCTTCTGCCGCTCGGACGAACGTCGACGATCTGCCCGCGCGGCGCGACGAATCCGGACAGGTGCGCGCGGACCAGATACGGACCCGGCGGCAGCGTCCGCAACTCGAAACGGCCGGTCCGATCGGTGTACGCGACGGCGGTCGTGGCACCGAGAGCCGAGACGGCGGCCCCGGCGACGGGCAATCCCTTTTCATCCTGCACGGTGCCCTGGATGGCGCCGGTGGCGAGCGTGGCGATGCGCGAGACGGGCTGCAGCGTCGGACCCGACGGCTGGGCGTGGGCAAGCGCAGCGAGACACAGGATCACCAGACTGCCGGCGACTGAACGCCACGACGCGCTGGATGTCGATCGCATGCTCACCACCTGCCCGACGGGCCCGCGCGTCGCGGGCGCGTCGGCATCCCGCGGTTTACGACGAAACCGTGAAGTTGACGTCCCGGGTCAGCGACTTCTTCGCGATATTGTCGGTAACCTTGATTTCGAGACGGTACTGCCCTTCGGGGAACGACGCGAGCGGGACGGCCTGTCCGGTCTGCAGCTGATGGCCCGCGGCCATGTCGAAGATCGGCGGCAACGTCTGCGCGTTGAGGTTCTGTGGATTCGTCTTGTTGAAGAACTTCTCACCCGGCTTGCACGGCTCGCCCGGCTTGGGTTCGGTCCCGGCCGAGACCTGGCAGAAGTTGTACTCGACCGACACGTCCGGCTTGTTCGCCTTGTCGGTCTGCGGGTTGTAAATCAGCATGAAGGTCTGGATTTCGCCCTTCTTCGTGAACTTCATGTCGTACCGCGGAAGCAGCTCCATCGTCCCCATCGCATAAGGGCGATCGGCCTGCTGCTCGGGCGTCAGCGGCGCGGGCAGCGGATCGATCTTCTCGGTGACGATGACCGAGCTGGTGTTGAGCTCGCTGTTCCAGAAGTCCGGCACCGTGACCGTCTGCTTGATGACGGACGTCTTTGCCGGCGGCGCGTTTTTCGGGGCCTTGTCCGGCGTCGGTTCCTTCGCCACGACGTAGACGTCGTAGGTGCCGGATGAGACGGTGAACGAGCGCGAAATCCGCAGCGGCGTCTGTCCCGGCGTCACGGGCGAGAAGCTGATGTCCTCGTACGGATATTTCTGCCCCTTGTCTTTCTTGTCCTTGTCTTTCTCGTCCTTCTTCTGCCCGGCCGGCGCGGCAGCGGCGGCGGCGGCCTCCTTCGGCACGACGCGCCAGTAGAAGGCGACGGTCGTGGCGCCGTTCAGCTTGGACGGATCGATCGAGACGGTGAACGGCACGTACTCTTTGTTGCCCTGCGCCTTGAGGAAGTCCTCTCGAGCCCAGCTGGCAGAGAGGTCGTTCGGCGCAGGCTGACCCGCCATCGCATCGTCGGCGGCCTTGACGGCAGCCTGCGTATCCTTTTTCTGCGAATCGGTCTGTTTCTTGTTGTCTTTGTTCTGCGCTACGAGAGACGCGGGCGCCGCCCACAAGACGAATGCCGCAATACCCAGAAAAGCCGCACCAACACGCCGCTGCTCCATAGAAAGCCTAAGCTCCACTGAATAACAATCCTGTCGAACAGCTCATAATAGGCGTCCGGATTCGGTCAAGTCAAACCATTCTGCAGGCGGGACTTTTCGGCGCTGTGGTAGTGTTTTCGGGCCCGACCAGCGGAGCGGGGCGAAGGGGTCCCCGACATGAAGTTCATCGATGTCAGCGTGCCGCTCGATGCCAACCTTGCCTCGTATCCGGGCAACACGCCGTTCAGCCTTGAAGCCGTCAAACGCATCGCCGGCGGAGACAGCTCCAACGTGTCCTCGCTTCACATGAGCGCGCACTCCGGCACGCACGTCGACGCGCCGCGCCACTTCTACGACAACGGCGGCGACACGGACGGCATCGGGCTCGACATGCTGATGGGCCGCGCGAGGGTCGTCGAAGTCACGTCGCGGACCGGCATCGCCGCCGAAGATCTGGCCGGGATGGACCTCTCCGAAGACATCCGTCTGTTGATCAAGACGTCGAACTCGAAGCTGTGGGGCGATCCGCAGTTCCACAAGGACTACATCGGCGTGACCGCGTCGGGCGCCAAACACCTGGTCGATCACGGGGTCAAGCTGGTCGGGGTCGATTACCTGTCGGTCGAGCAGTTCCATTTCCCGGGCGCGCCGGCGCACCACATCCTGCTCGGCGCGGGCACGGTCGTCATCGAAGGGCTGAACCTGCGCGACGTCGAACCCGGCGTCTACGAGATGTACTGTCTGCCGCTGCGCATCGTCGGCTCCGACGGCGCGCCGGCACGCGTCGTCCTGCGCCGGCCCTGATCCGCGTTTGCCATGGCGGCACCGCTCTACGACACGCTCGTCATCGTGCTGGCCGGCGGCGCCGGCGAACGCCTCTATCCGCTGACGAAAGAACGCGCGAAGCCGGCCGTCTACTTCGGCGGCCCGTACCGGATCATCGACTTCGCGCTGAGCAACTGCATCAACTCCGGGCTGCGGCGCATCTACATCGCGACGCAGTACAAGTCGCTCTCGCTCAACCGGCACATTCGAATGGGATGGAGCATCGTGTCGGAAGAGCTTGGGGAATTCATCGAGATCCTGCCGCCGCAGAAGCGCGTCGGCGAGCACTGGTACCAGGGGACGGCCGACGCCGTCTACCAGAACCTCTATTCGATCACGCGCGAGAGTCCGCGCCATCTGGTCGTGCTGTCCGGCGACCACGTGTACAAGATGGACTACGCGCGCATGCTGCGGCAGCACCAGGAGCGCGGCGCGGCGGTCACCCTGGCGACGATCGAAGTGCCGATCGCGGACGCGCACCGCTTCGGCATCATCGCGATCGACGAACACGAGCGCGTGAGCGGCTTCCAGGAAAAGCCGAAACAGCCCGCCCCTATCCCGGGCTCGCCGGACCTCGCCCTGGCGTCGATGGGCGTATACGTGTTCGACACCGACGCACTCGTCCGCGCGCTCGAGGCGGATGCGACGCGGCCGACGACGCACGACTTCGGCAAGGACATCATCCCGGCGCTGATCCACGAGGCTCCGGTGTACGCGTACCGCTTCTACGACGAGAACAAGAAGGCGGCGAAGTACTGGCGCGACATCGGGACGCTCGACGCGTACTTCGAAGCCAACATGGACCTCTGCCAGGTCAATCCGGAGTTCAACCTGTACGACCCGGAGTGGCCGCTGCGGACCTATCAGCCGCAGGCGCCGCCGGCGAAGTTCGTCTTCGCCGAAGAGGGGCAGCGGTGCGGCCAGGCGCTCGATTCGGTGATTTCGCCCGGGTGCATCGTCTCCGGCAGCAGCATCTACGGCAGCGTGCTGTGCCCGAACGTCCGCGTGCACAGCTTCTGCCACATCGAACAGTGCATCCTGATGCCGGGGGTGCGCGTCGGACGCCACGCGCGGATCCGCCGCGCGATTATCGACCGCGACGTGCTGATTCCGCGCGGGGCGCTCATCGGGTACAACGCGGAGGAAGATCGCCGGCGCCACACGGTGACCGATTCAGGCGTCGTGGTGGTAACGACCGACGACGAGCCGCTGATCGCGCAGCCGAGCGAAGAGGCGCGGCGGTTCGAACTGGAAGCCGATCGTCGGGGCGGTGACGCCTGAGCGGACGGAGCGCGAGCTTTCGCCAAGCGACGGAGCGCGAGGCTTTAGCCGAGCAACGGAGCGCGAGGCTTTAGCCGAACAACGGAGCGCGAGGCTTTAGCCGAGCGAAGGAGACGAGCGTGAAGATTTCCTCGGTGCACGCGCGGGAGGTGCTGGACTCGCGCGGCAATCCAACGGTAGAAGTGGACGTCCGCCTGGCGGACGGCGCGTTCGGGCGCGCGGCGGTGCCCTCGGGCGCATCGACCGGCGAGCGCGAGGCCCTCGAATTGCGAGACCAGGACAAAACGCGGTACGGCGGCAAGGGCGTCCGGAAAGCGGTCGCGAACGTCAACGGCGAGATCGCGACCGCAATCCTCGATCGCAATTTCGATCAGCGATCGCTCGACGCCGCGATGATCGCTCTGGACGGGACGCCGACGAAGAGCCGCCTCGGGGCGAACGCGCTGCTCGGCGTCTCGATGGCGGCGGCGAAGGCCGAAGCGGCGTCCAGAAAGACGCCGCTCTACATCCACATCGCGTCGTTGTACGGCGGAACCGCCTACGTGCTGCCCGTGCCGATGATGAACATCCTCAACGGCGGCGCGCACGCGGATTCGAGCGTCGACTTCCAGGAATTCATGGTGATGCCGCTGGCCGCCCCGAGCTTCGCCGAAGCGCTGCGCTGGGGCGCCGAGATCTTCCACGCGCTGCGCGGAATCCTGAAGGGACGGGGACAGTCGACCGGCGTCGGCGACGAAGGCGGGTTTGCGCCCAACCTCAAGTCCAATCGCGAAGCGGTCGACGTCGTCCTCGAAGCCATCGGCAAGGCCGGACTGAAGGCCGGCACGGACGTCTGGATCGCGCTCGACGTCGCGTCGAGCGAGCTCTGGAAAGGCGACGGCCGCTACACGTTCAAGAAATCGGGCGAGCCCGACCGGTCGTCGGACGACATGATCCGGCTCTACGAAGACTGGCTCCGTCAGTACCCGATCGTGTCGATCGAGGACGGGCTCGCCGAAAACGACTGGGCGGGCTGGAAGTCGCTGACGCGCGAGCTAGGGGCGCGCGTGCAGCTCGTCGGCGACGATCTGTTCGTCACCAACACGGCAATTCTCAAGCGAGGCATCGACGAGAAGGTGGCCAACTCCATCCTGATCAAGCTCAACCAGATCGGCACGGTCACCGAAACGCTCGATGCCGTGAAGATGGCCTCCGGCGCCGGGTACACCGCCATCATCTCGCACCGGTCGGGAGAGACGGAGGACGCGACGATCGCGGACCTCGCGGTCGGCACCGCGGCGGGACAAATCAAGACCGGCTCCGCAAGCCGGACCGATCGCATCTGCAAATACAACCAGCTGCTCCGCATCGAGGAGGAGCTGGGAAAAAGCGCGGTCTTCGCAGGACGCGCGGCCGTTCGTCGATGAGGAAACTCGTCCTGTTGCGCCACGGCGAAAGCACGTGGAACAAAGAGAACCGGTTCACGGGCTGGACCGACGTCGATCTCTCGGACAAGGGACGCGACGAGGCGCGGGAAGCCGGACGGCTGCTCAAAGACGGCGGCTACACGTTCGACGTCGCG
Source organism: Vicinamibacterales bacterium (assembly GCA_035632195.1). Taxonomy (GTDB): domain Bacteria; phylum Acidobacteriota; class Vicinamibacteria; order Vicinamibacterales; family CAVVIG01; genus DASQHH01. Next base: position 615 of record DASQHH010000689.1, on the reverse strand, counting down.
TTCACATCGGTGTTGAAGCGCGCCATCCGCACGCTGTGGATCGCGCTCGACGGCATCGACCAGATGTGGCTGCCCGTCGAAAAGAACTGGCGTCTCAACGAGCGCCACTACGGCGCGCTTCAGGGGCTGAACAAAGCGGAAACCACGGCGAAGCACGGTGAAGCCCAGGTCAAGATCTGGCGGCGCAGCTACGACATCCCCCCGCCGCCGCTCGCGCCCGGCGATCCGCGCCATTCCGCGAGCGATCCCCGCTACGCGTCGCTGAAGCCCGGCGAGATCCCGCTGACCGAATCGCTGAAAGACACGGTCGCGCGCTTTCTGCCGTACTGGTACGGCAGCATCGCGCCCGCCGTCCAGTCCGGCCGCCGAGTGCTGATCGCCGCGCACGGCAACAGCCTGCGCGCGCTCGTCAAGTATCTCGACGACATCGACGAAGCCACGATCACGGAGCTCAACATCCCGACAGGAATCCCGCTCGTCTATGACCTCGACGATCGGCTGAAGCCGATCCGGCACTACTACCTCGGCGATCCCGAAGCCGCGAAGGCCGCCGCCGCCCGCGTAGCCGCGCAAACGTCGCAGAAATGAAAAGGGCCGACGCACTCTCGTGCGTCG
>DASQHH010000688.1:0-1648 GCA_035632195.1 Vicinamibacterales bacterium | reverse complement strand
CACTGCCTGTCGGGCCCGCGGGGTCGATGTGTCGGGACCCCTGTCGGGCGCCACCGTGTTCGTCCGCGCGCACCGCGGCGAGTTCGACGTCGTCGTCGCCTGCTACCACGATCAAGGACTGATCCCGGTCAAGCTGCTGGCCTTCGGCAAGGCGGTGAACGTCACGCTCGGACTGCCGATCGTGCGGACGTCGGTCGACCATGGCACGGCCTTTGACATCGCCGGGAGGGGCACTGCCGACGCCGAAAGCATGGTTGCCGCTGTCCTTCTCGCGGCTGCTCTCGCGAACGCACAACGCCGTGGCGCGAAAGCGCCGGCGCCTCGCAGAAAATCCGTTGGCCGACAAAACCGAGCGCGAAAAAGCGCAAGCCTCCATCGCTGAAAACCGGAAGGCCTTCCACGATTTCCACCTGCTGGAGACCTTCGAGGCAGGGATCGTGCTGCTCGGCACGGAGGTGAAGGCGATCCGCGAGGGACGCGTCAACCTGCGCGACAGTTTCGCGCGCGTCGAGAACGGCGAAGTGTTCCTCTACAACGTGAACATCAGCCCGTACAGCCACCGCGGCTACGCGGACCACGAGCCACTTCGGCGCCGGAAGCTGCTGCTGAACCGCGACGAGATCCGCAAGCTGATTGGCAAGACCGTCGAAAAGGGGATGACGCTGGTCCCCGTCCGGCTCTATTACAAGAACGGCCGCGTCAAGGTGGCCGTCAGCCTCGCGAAGGGAAAGAAGGACTACGACAAGCGCGAGACGATCCGCCGGCGCGAGGCTGAACGCGAAACCCGCGCCGCGATAAAATCCCGGCGATGAAACGTTTCGTCCCCGGACTGACGACGCAGATCTTCATCGGGCTGCTGCTCGGCATCGCGATCGGCTACCTGTGGCCGTCGCATGACGTCGACGGCAAGCACGTCGCCGGTTTCGCCGAGAGCATCAAACCGCTGGCCGACATCTTCCTGCGGATGATCAAGATGATCATCGCGCCGCTGCTGTTCTCGACGCTCGTCGTCGGCATCGCCGGAACCGGCGATCTGAAAGCAATGGGGCGCATCGGCCTCAAAGCGATCGTCTACTTCGAGGTCGCAACGACGGTCGCGCTCTTCATCGGGCTCCTGCTGGTCAACGTCTTCCGGCCCGGCGCGGGCGTTGCGCTGCCCGCAGCGGCCGCCTCGCCGTCAGACGTGCAGGCGCTCGCCGCTTCGCAGAAGCACGCGTGGGATTTCTTCATCCAGCTGTTCCCGACGTCCGTCATCGAAGCGATGGCGCGCGGCGATATCCTGCAGCTCGTCGTCTTTTCGACGTTCTTCGGGATCGCGCTGGCCGCAGTCGGAAAGAAGGGACAGCCGGTCCTGGAGGTGCTCGACGCGACCGCTCAGGTGATGTTCACGTTCACCGCTTACGTGATGGCGTTCGCGCCGATTGGCGTGTGCGCGGCCATTGCCGCGACCGTAGGGGCGAAGGGGCTGGCCATCCTGTTCACGCTCGGCAAACTGATCGCGCTGATGTACATCGGCCTGGTCTTGTTCGTGATCATTGTGGTCGGCGGCGTGTCGTACCTGATCCGCGTGCCGTTCCTGACGTTCGTCAAAGCGATCCGAGAGCCGTTCCTCATCGCGTTCACGACGGCGAGCTCCGAAGCCGCGCTG
>DASQHH010000687.1:0-5803 GCA_035632195.1 Vicinamibacterales bacterium | reverse complement strand
TTTAACTGCTGTTAACGTCTATTACATCGTCCATGACCAGTCTGCGCTTCGCCTTCCGGACCCTGTTCAAAACGCCGTTCGTCACCAGCGTCGCAATCGTCTCGCTGGCGCTCGGCATCGGCGCGAACGCGGCCATCTTCTCGCTGTTCAACCAGATTCTGCTCCAGCCGCTCGCCGTCCTGCAGCCGGACCGGCTCGTCAATCTCGGTGCGCCGGGACCCAAACCGGGTTCGCAGAGTTGCGGCCAGCCCGGCGACTGCGACGACGTGTTCAGCTACCAGATGTTCCGCGACCTCGAGAAGGCCCAGACCGTCTTCACCGGCATCGCGGCGCACGTGCCGACCGACGTCAACATCGCCGCGGATAACCAGACCGAGAACGGCCAGGGGTTGCTGGTCTCCGGCAACTACTTCCCGGTCGTAGGCCTCCCGGCCGCGGCGGGCCGGCTGCTGACGCCGGACGACGATAAGACGCCGGGCGAATCGCACGTCGTCGTCCTCAACTACGCTTACTGGCAGCGGCGCTTCGGTCTCGATCCGAACGCCATCGGCCGGACCATCACCGTGAACGGCCAGGCCATGACCGTCGTCGGAGTCGCGGCGCGCAACTTCGACAGCACCACGCTCGGCGTCAAGCCGCTCGTGTACGCGCCGATCACGATGCGCGGCTTCTCGCAGCCGTTCAAAGGCTTCGACAACCGGACCAGCTACTGGGCGTATCTGTTCGCGCGCCTGAAACCCGGCGTCACGATCGGGCAGGCGACGGCCGCACTCGCGGGTCCGTATCACAATCTGATCAATGACGTGGAAGCGCCGCTGCAGAAGAACATGAGCCCGCAGACACTCGCGCGGTTCAAGGCGAAGACGCTGACCATCGTGCCGGGCGCGGCGGGGCAGAGCAACGTACATCAGGGCGCCAGGGCGCCGCTGAACCTGCTGCTGGGCGTGACGGCGTTCGTGCTCTTGATCGCGTGCGCGAACATCGCGAACCTGCTGCTTGCGCGCAGCGCCGCGCGAACGAGCGAGATGGCGCTGCGCCTGTCGATCGGCGCGAGCCGCTGGCAGCTCGTGCGCCAGCTGCTCCTCGAGTCGTGCCTGCTCGCCTTCTTTGGCGGATTCGCGGGCCTCTTCGTCGCGCAGGGGACGCTGAGCCTGATGGCCACGATGCTGCCGAAAGAGGCGACCGACACGGTGTCGCTGACCGTCAATCCGACGGTGATGCTCTTCTCCGGCGCGCTGGCGATCGGCACAGGACTCGTGTTCGGACTCTTTCCCGCGCTGCACAGCACGCGTCCCGACCTCGTGTCGATCATCAAGGGCAGCGCCGGGCAGCCGTCCGGCGCGCGGTCGGCGTCGCGCTTCCGGTGGACGCTGGCCACGGCGCAGATCGCGCTCTCGATGGCGCTGCTCGTCGCGGCGGGGCTCTTCACGAAGAGTCTGCTGAACGTCAGCAAAGCGGACCTCGGGCTGAACGCGGACAACGTCATCATGTTCGGCCTCTCGCCGGCGCTGAACGGCTACACGCCGGAGAAGGCCGTCGCGTTCTTCGAGCGTGTGGAGGATGCGCTTGCGGTGCTGCCGGGCGTCAGAGGTGTGACGGCCGGGACCGTGCCGCTGCTCGCCGGCAACAACTGGGGGAACAACGTCGCGGTCGACGGCTTCGACGCCGGTCCGGACACGGACACGAACTCGCGCTTCAATCTGATCGGTCCGCAATACTTCCAGACGCTCGGCATGACGCTGATCAGGGGGCGCGAGTTCACGCGCGGCGACGCGCTCGAGAAATCGCGCGTCGCCATCGTCAACGAAGCGTTCGCGAAGAAGTTCAACCTCGGACGTGATGCCGTCGTCGGCAAGCACATGAGCGACCAGGGCTTCGACGGCAAGAAGGACATCGAAATCGTCGGCCTCGTGCAGAACGCCAAATACAGCGACGTGAAGCGCGAGATTCCGCCGCAGTTCTTCAGACCCTATCGTCAGGACAAGAACGCCGGCTTCATCACGTTCTACGTCCGCACCGCGGCCGATCCCGTGCCGTTCATGACGAACATCCCGAAGGCGATCGCGCAGCTCGACGCCACGCTGCCCGTCGAGAACCTGCGGACGCTGCCCGAACAGATCAAGCAGAACGTCTTTCTCGATCGGTTCATCAGCGTGCTGTCGACGTCGTTCGCGTGCCTGGCGACGCTGCTCGCCGCCGTCGGGCTCTACGGCGTCCTCGCGTACACCGTGTCGCAGCGCACGAGGGAGTTCGGCGTCCGCATGGCGCTCGGCGCCGCGCCCGGGCGCGTCCGTGCGATGGTGATGCGCCAGGTCGGCGTGATGACCCTGGTGGGCGGTGCCATCGGCCTTGCCGGCGCGATCGCGCTCGGCAAGCTGTCCGAGTCGCTCCTCTATCAGTTGAAGGGATCCGATCCCGTCGTGCTCGTCGGCGCCGCCGGCGCGCTCGCCCTCGTTGCGCTCGGCGCCGGCTTCGTCCCCGCCCACCGCGCGTCGCAGGTCGAGCCGATGAGAGCGTTACGCTATGAATAGGAAGTAGCGCGAAGGCTTCAGCCGAGCGCCCACTAACCGAGCGATGAAAACGATCGTCTTCTCTCTCCTGCTCGCCGCTCCGCTGGCCGCTCAGACCGCCGATCGATTGGACGCGAAGAACGCCGTCGCCACGCAGACGACGTTCAAGGGCAGGAGCGCCGTCCACGTACTCGCCGCGCCCAACGCCCCGAACGCATCGTCGTACGCGATCGTGAAGGACGCCGCGTTCCTGAACGGCACGATCGAGGTGGACCTTGCCGGTCAGCCTGCCGCCGGCGCGGACGCAGGGGCGCGCGGCTTCATCGGCATCGCGTTCCGGCTGCAGGCCGACGGCCGCTACGAATACATCTACATGCGCCCGACCAACGGCCGCGCCGATGATCAGATCCGCCGCAATCACGCGACGCAGTACAGTTCCTATCCCGGCTTCGATTTCGCCAGATCGCGCGCGGACGCGCCGGGGAAGTACGAGTCGTACGTCGACCTCGAACCCGGAGTCTGGACGAAGTTCCGCATCGACGTCGATGGCCGCAAGGCGCGGCTCTACGTCCACGGCGCGCCGCAGCCCTGCCTGATCGTCGATGATCTGAAACTGGATCCGCGTGAAGGCGGTGTCGCCCTTTGGGTCGGTCCCGGCACTGACGGCTATTTCGCCGGCCTGAAAATCACGCGGCGATAACGGAGGTACGCCGTGAACACGCGTCCGCTGATGACGCTGCACGTGAGCGTTGCACCACCGCAGAACATCGGCGCCGTGCCGCTCGGCACGAGGCGCACCGCCCCGATCAGCGGCGGCCGCTTCGAGGGGCCGCGTCTTCGCGGAACGGTCCTGCCGGAGGGCAGCGCCGACTGGCTCCTCCTGCGAGCCGACGGCGTGCTCGAACTGGACTTGCGCGCCACGCTCAAGACCGACGATGGCGCCTTGATCTCCATGAAGTCTTTCGGCCTGCGTCACGGCCCGCCGGACGTGATCGCGGCCATCGGCCGCGGCGAACGCGTCGATCCCTCGACGTATTACTTCCGCACCACGCCGCGGTTCGAGACGGGGCACCCCGCCTATGCATTCCTGAATCGCATCGTCGCGGTGGCCAGCGGCGACCGGCGCGCCGAAGGTCCGATCTACACGATCGAGGAAGTGCTGTGACGCGATGACGTCGCGCCCGCTCATGGTCCTGCGGCTCGAGACCGCTGCCACCCAGGAAGCCGGCGCAACCCCGCGCGGGACGCTGTCCATCTTTCCTGTGACGGGCGGGACATTCGAAGGCGAGCGCCTTCGCGGCAGCGTGCTCGCCGGCGGCGGAGACTGGGCGACGAAGCAGGCGGACGGAACGTTCGAGCTCGACCTGCGCGTGACTCTCGAGACCGACGACGGTGCGCTGATTCACATGACGTTCACCGGCATACGAGACGACGCCAACCGCTACCTGCGGACGCTGCCGCGCTTCGAGACCGCCGCCCCGAAATACGCCTTCCTGAATCGGCTGCTGGCCGTCGGCGCAGGACAGATCGGCCCCGACGGCCCCGTGCACGTCATCGAGGAGATTCTCTGAGCTACAGCCCGAACGACGCGAGTGCCAGGTTGTCTTCGAGCTGCTTCTTGAACTTCTCGACCAGCTTCACGTTCGCGTCCGGAGGCGTTCCGCGGAACGCCCCTTCGAGCGTTGCAGGCATGACGGCCTGCTGGCGGCCCGCTTTCGCGTCCGCCGCGATGCGCGCGAAATCGACGTCCATGTAGGGCGCGCCAATCGCCTGGTAGGCCGCGCTGCGGATCCAGCGGTATTCGTCCAGCCCCAGCCCCGCGTCGTTGAGCGCTGCGACCTGCGTGCGCTTCGCGTCGACGAACATCGCCGCCAGATCGCTGTAGGCGGAAAGCAGCGTCGGCAGGTCCGCGGCCGTCGCCTCCTTCTTGTTCTTCAGCGACTGGTACGTGCGCTCGAACTGCGCGGCCTTCTCGCCGAGGCGGTCGCGCACGCGCTTCTGGATCCCGACGAAGCGGTCGACCTGCTGCGCCGTCAGCTCGCCGGTCTCCGGCGGCGTGAACCGCGTCTTCACGCGCACCTCGTGTTCGATCTCCGGGACCTTGCTCAGCTCCGCGAGCTGGGTGACGGTCCCCTTGACCTTCATGCCGATGTAGAACGCGCCGCCGACGAACGCGATGCCCAGCACCAGAACGACGATCCCGCACCCGATGGCCAGCTTTTTCATGGGAAGTTAATAACACGCCGGCTCGGCCATTTCCACTGCTGCGGAGCCCGGCGACGCCGTACCGGCGCGCGCGGACCAACGCCGCTGCGCCAGTGTGTCAAGACGTGCAGCCGCGCTGGTATTACAGAAGTCTGACATTCGGCGGCGATGCCTTTCGGTACCGTACCAGTATCGAGGAGCGTGCATGGACAGCGTCCGGTTGGCTTCGTCCCATTCCCGATACGACAAAGTGAGCTGGATGACCAGCCTCGTGTACTTGTGGTTTCACGTGCAGGCCATCGCCGCGTTCTGGTCCTTCAGTTGGACCAACGTGCTTGTCGCCGCGGCGTTGTACTACGTGGCGGTGGGCCTCGGCATCAGCGTGGGCTATCACCGCCTGCACACGCATCGCGGCTACAAGACGCCGAAATGGTTCGAGTATTTCCTCGCGGTGTGCGGAACGCTGACGCTCGAAGGCGGACCGATTTTCTGGGTCGCGACGCACAGGCTCCATCACCAGCACTCCGACCGTCCGGACGATCCGCACACCCCGCGCGTCAGCGGCTTCTGGGCGCATCTCGGATGGATCCTGTTTGGAGAGGCGCATCACAACGACACGGCGCGCATGGCCCGCTACGCGCCCGATCTGGGCAAAGACCCGTTCTACCGCTGGTTGACGACGTATCACTGGGTGCCGCTGACAACGCTCGGCTTCGTGCTGCTGGCGATCGGCGGGTGGGGACTGGTCAACTGGGCGATCTTCCTCCGCGTCGTCGTCGGCCTGCACGCGACGTACTTCGTCAATTCCGCGTCCCACATGTGGGGACGCCGCCGGTTTGCAACCGGGGACGATTCGCGGAACAACTGGTGGGTCGCGCTGATGACGTTCGGTGAAGGCTGGCACAACAACCATCACGCGCACCCGACTTCGTCGCGTCACGGACTGGCGTGGTATGAATTCGATCCAACCTGGCTGCTCTTGAAGGCGCTGCGCGCCGCCGGGCTCGTGTGGGACGTCAAGGCCGCGCGTATCAGCGAGATTCCCGCCGCAGAAAGAGTCGCGTAGCGCAGCCCCTGTAGGGCGGGGC
>DASQHH010000686.1:0-1603 GCA_035632195.1 Vicinamibacterales bacterium | reverse complement strand
CGCGTGCTGCAGGTAAAAGAAATTCGGCTGATGTCCGATCGACTGCAGCTCGGCCGCCACCGCGCCCATGATCGTGACGACGATCGATTCCTGCAGCCGTGGATAGATCGCGGTGAGGGCGTCGAGGCGCCGCATCATGCCGGCTCCTCCCACATCAGATCACGGCAGAGGAGCAGCGCGACCGGCTTGTTCGCGGAGCCGGCGAGCGTCTGCGCCTTGCGGATCCGCGACCCGACGTGATCTGGTGAGTCCAGGTAGGCGAACGGAATCCTGAGCGCGCGCAGCAGGTCCTCGGTGACGCCGCCGCCTTCCGTCTGCCAGGGGTCGCGCTCGCCGAACTCGCCCCGATAGCTGATCAGCATCAACAGCGGAATCCTGTACAGCTGCGCGCACGAGACGATGCCGTTGATCGACGCGAGGAAGCCGTGGTTCTGCATCAGCATCGCCGACTTCACACCCGCGAGGTGCGCGCCGGCGGAGATGCCGACGCCCTCTTCCTCTTTCGCCAGGCGAACCAGGATCATGTCGGGATCGTCTTCCGCCATTCGAATCAAGTGCACGAGCCACGTCTCCGGCAGGGCCGAGAGCAGGCGAATGCCGTTCGCCTTGAGCGCGTCGTAGATCACCCGCGAACTTGACGTGGAGACCGGCATGGGTGAGAAAGATAGCTGATCATGAACAAAGACGGCAACGTGAGGATCGGCAAGCCGTGAGCATCGCGGTCCGACGCGCGGTTGCGGCCGACGCCGCGCGGATCGCGGAGCTGAGCGGTGTGCTCGGCTATCCCGTGGAGCCGCGCGTCCTGTCGGAGCGGCTGGCGCACCTGCTTGCGCGAGACGACAACGCCGTGTTCGTCGCCGTCGACGGCGATGGCGTTGTCGGATGGATCCACGGTGCGGAGCACGAACTGCTCGAGATCGGTCGACTGTGCGAGATCCTCGGGCTGGTCGTGGACGCGTCCACGCGCCGCGGCGGCGCTGGAGGCGCGCTGGTGGCGGCCGTCGAGCAGTGGGCGGCGTCGCGCGGCCTGCCTCAGGTCTCGGTCCGCAGCAACGTCGTCCGCCTCGAGTCGCATCCCTTCTACGAACGGCGTGGCTATACACGCGTCAAGACGCAGCACTCGTATCGCAAGCGTCTGGACGTCGGGTAATCCGGCAATCTGGACATCTGAAATCGCAGATTGGAGATGTCCGTATTGTCACATTTCCAGATTTCCACATACACTGCGCGGATGGCCGACGCTCCTGAATGGGCGTCCGGAGTCTGTGCGGGGCTCTATGCCGCGGGCTGCCGGCACGTCGTGTACGTCCCGGACAATCCGCTCTCTCACGTGCTGCGCGTGCTGGGCCGGCGATACGGCGACGTGCAGACGACGCTCGCGACCCGCGAGGAAGAAGCGTTCGGGATCGCGGCGGGTCTGTACCTCGGCGGCGGACGTCCGGCGGTCATGCTGCAGTCGAGCGGCCTCGGCAATTCGATCAACGCGCTGTCGTCGCTGATTCTGCCGTTCCAGATTCCGATGCTCGTCGCCATCAGCATGCGCGGCGACGCTGGCGAGTGGAACGCCGCCCAGGTACCGATGGGCCGAGCGGTGGCCCCGATT
>DASQHH010000685.1:0-2108 GCA_035632195.1 Vicinamibacterales bacterium | reverse complement strand
CCGGGGGCCGGCCGCGCCGGTGGCGTATCTCGTGTGCGCCGCGCTGATGGCGCTGATCGTCTCGTGTTTCGCCGCCGCGGGCAGCCGCGTCTCGCTGACGGGCGGCCTCTACGCCTACGTCGAAGTCGCGTTCGGCCCGTTCGTCGGATTCCTTGCCGGCACGCTGTATTCGCTCATGGCGGCGTTCGCCGCCGCGTCGGTCGCAAGTGCACTCGCCGGGTCGATCGGCGCGGTGTGGGAACCTCTCGACTCGCCGGCCGGCCGGACGCTGACGCTGGCCCTGCTGTATGCGACGGTCGCAGCGGTCAACGTCCGCGGCGTGACAGCCGGCGCGCGGCTCGTCGACCTGGTGACAGTCGCGAAGCTGGCGCCGCTCGTGATTTTCGTCGCTGCCGGTGTCTGGTCGATACGCGGCGAGTACCTCGCCTTCTCCACGCTGCCGGCGCCCGCCTCGGTCGCGCGCACCGCCATCATCCTGATCTTCGCGTTCGTGGGCGTCGAGATTGCGCTCGTGCCGAGCGGCGAAGTCCGCGACCCGGCGCGGACGGTGCCGCGCGCGGTATTCAGCGCGCTCGCGATCACGACCACGCTGTACCTGCTAATCCAGGCGGTGGCGCAGGGATTGCTCGGGCCGGCGATGCCGACGTTCGGATCGGCTCCGCTCGCCGAAGCCGCGGCCCGCGTCCTCGGCCGCGGCGGACGCCTGCTCGTGCTCGCCGGGGCCGCCGTGTCGATGGCCGGCTATGTGTCGGGCGACATGCTGGGCAGCCCGCGCGCGCTGTACGCCTACGCGCGCGACGGCGCGCTGCCGCGTCTGCTCGCCTACGTTCATCCGCGGTTCCATACGCCGTCGATCGCGATCGTCATCCACGCCGTCGTCGTCGGCGCGCTCGCTGCGAGCAGCAGCTTCACGCAGCTCGCGATCGTCGCCAACGTCGCCGCGCTGACGCTGTATCTGATGTGTATCGCGGCGTCCTACGAGCTGCAACGGAGAGATGTCCGCGCGGACGGCGAACCGTTCACGATCCCGGGCGGGCCGGCCGTGCCGCTGCTGGCGATGGCCGTCATCGTGTGGCTGCTCTCGAGCGCCACGCGGCGCGAATTCGCAGTCGAAGGCCTCGTGCTCGCCGTGGCGGCGCTCTACTACTTCATCCGCAAGACCGGCGGCCAGATCTGAGGCGGGTCGCAGCGCCAGCGCGCGCGCTCGCGCCCGGTCGCCGCAATCCCGATGGGCGTCTCGCGGTTCCCACGGTCCAGCAGGTCGTACACGGCAATCCTCGGCGCGAGATACACGGCCATCGGCTGCCACGCCAGCGCGCCGATCGGGCTCGATCCGGCGAACCTCCGGCGGAAGAGCGCCTCCTCGTATTCCTCGAGTACCAGATACGGGTGCCGTCCGCTCGACCGCAGATGGTCGATCGCGCGATCCAGCCACGCCGGGTCGAGCGTGTCGTACCGAAGCGTCAGCCGGCCGCCATAGGTCCGGATGGCGGCGCTGTACTGCCAGCTCAGAACGACGGCATCCGGCGCCGTGTGCGAGGCGACGAAGCGGCCGACATCGACGTACCGGCGCTCGCCGCGCCCGATGTCGAACGCGTAGCGATCCGCCGCGACATAGATGCCATACGCCGCAAGCAGGACGACAAGGCCCGCTCCAAGCGGTCGCCACACCGACGGCAGCCGGCGCGCAACCGCGTCGATGCCGGCGGCTGTGAGGATCAGCAACACGGGCCACATCGGCAGCAGGAAACGCAGATACCACCAGACGTCGAACGTCTGATAGAAGAGGTATGACGACAGGACGACAGCCAGCGTTCCGCCGAGAAGCACGCGCGCGGCCGGAACCCGATCGGGCGCGGTCAGATGCGGCATCACGAAGTACAGCGATGCCATCAGCACCAAGGGCGTCTGCACGTCCGCCGTCCACGTCGCGAACAGCCTGATGTTCGCCGGCAGATTGCCGAGCGCATAGAGATCGCCGAGGGATCCGTAGCCCGACACAAGCGGTGAGCCGTACACGCGGGCATTGAACCACGCGATGCCGATGATTACCGGCACGATGCCGACAGCGGTGCGCAGGACGGCGCGGCGATCGGTCATGGCCAGCC
>DASQHH010000684.1:0-4840 GCA_035632195.1 Vicinamibacterales bacterium | reverse complement strand
GGCGCCGGCGCCGGCCAGCGCAGCGCGTTCATGGTCGAATTCGCGAAAGCGCTGGCGGCGCCAATCGGCGTCGCCCCGTCCGGGGGCCCCTGCCCCCCGGTCGACGTCGTCACGTTCAACTTTCTTTACACCGAACAGAAGCGGCGGATTCCCGACCGCGGTCCGGCGCTCGAATCGTGCTACCGCGCGGTGATCGACGCGGTCCGCGATCGTCTCGCGAGCGCTCGATCCGCGCTGTTCATCGGCGGCAAGTCGATGGGCGGACGCATCGCGACGCAGGTCGCGGCCCAGGAGTCGACGACCGGCGGCGGGCCGATTGCGGGGCTCGTGCTGCTCGGCTATCCGCTGCATCCGCCCGGCCGTCCCGACCAGCGGCGCGACAAGCATCTCCCGGCGATCCGCCGGCCGATGCTCGTGATTCAGGGAAGCCGCGACGCGTTCGGCCTTCCGTCGGAGCTCGAGCCGACGTTCGATGGACTCACGCCGCGGCCGGCGCTGCACATCGTCGCCGGCGGCGATCATTCGTTCAAGCTGCCGCGCAAGGATCCGCTCGCGCAGGGGGCGGCGTTCGACGAAGTACAGCGGACGATCGGCGAATGGATCGAGCAGGTCAGAACTTCCGGATCAGCCACTCGTCGCTGACGCCGAAGCCGTGGCGCGCGTACAGCGTGCGGCTGCGCGGCGTGGGCGTCAGCAGCGCGTAGTGGACGCCGTTCGCCGCGGCCCATTTCATCGCCTCGTCCATCAGCCGCGTGCCGACGCCACCGCGCGCCCCGGGCTTGACGAAGACGTTCGAGATGTACGCGTGGCGCTCCTGCTGTCCGACCGGGTTCGGAACTTTCGCAATCGTGCCGAGCCAGACGTGCCCGACGATCTGTCCCGCGTCGACGGCGACCCAGGCGCGCCAGTCGGCTGCGAGCGCGTCGCGCATCCAGGCCGCGCAGCGCGCGACGAACACGGCGCGGTCCTCGGCCGGCGGCTGGCGCCCCGCGCGAAAGTCCCACCGCAGCTCCGCCAGCGCGTCCGCGTCGGCCGGCGTGGCGAGACGGATGTCGATCATCGCCGACGATCCGCGAGGAACCGGGACGCCGCGGCAACCACGTCGGCCGACCATTCGTGGCCGCCGTCGAACTCGACGGCCGTGACCACCACAGCGGCGCGAGGCCCTACCGCAGCGCGAGGCTCTCCCGGAGCGCGAGGCTCTCCCGGAGCGCGAGGCCCTACCGGAGCGCGAGGCTTTAGCCGAGCGGCCTCTTCCATCCGCTGACGGTCCGCGCTGAATTTCTCCGCCGAATACCACTCGTCGCGCGTGCCGCGGCAGAGGACGACGGCGCCGAGCGACGCCAGCTGCTCCAGCGGGATCTCCGGCGGGATGTCGCCTCCGGCCGCAAAGACGCCGCCCACCGCACGCGCCGTCGCGGCCGCAGCGGCGCGGAACGCCATCGCGACGCCCTGCGAGAAACCGCTGAACACGACGTACGGCGTCGTCGGCCACTCGCGCGAGACGGCGTCGAGGACGCCGGCGACGTACGCGATGTTGTCGGCGATTGCCAGCTCACGGTCCTGCCGCGTCATCCATCCGGCGATGACTTCATTGGTGCGCCGCTGGTAGAAGCGATTGAGCGCCTGAATGGCGACCGAGGTCCAGCGATCCGCGCCGGGAATCGCGCGCAGCCGATCCAGCGCCGCCTCCGCCGATTCGGCGTATCCGTGGAATGCGACGAGCAGCGGCGCGGCGTCGGCCGCGGGCGCGACCAGATACCTCCCGTGCGTCGCCGCGGTGATGGTGCGTTCGATCACGCCGGGGAGTGTAGCGCAGGCGATACACCGGCTCATCCGTAACCGCGTCTGGCGTCTTGTTTACAAACTGTCTTGCTTCCGCGGCCCGAAGCGTGCAGGATGACCCCGTCGAGCGGCGGGGCGGTCCGGCGATCACTTCCTGGGGAGGCGCGCATGACACGCAGACCGGAAGACGTGACCTTGGGCACGACGGCGTTCGGCGTCATCGTTGCGGCAGCCGCGGCGGCGCTACTGGTCGTTTACGCCATGCTCACAGGCGTGCACCTGATCCCGCCATCCATGATCACTCAGACCGTCGCGCACATCGGGTTCTAGCCGGCGTTATAGTCTTCAAGCGATGGCGTGGGTCCGGATCACCACGCGGCATTGTGCCACCCGCGCAGATCACGCTGCGTGCGCTTTGATCCGCCGGAACACCGCCTGCACGCGGGACAGTAGCACCACCGGATCGAACGGCTTGACGATGTAGTCGTCGGCTCCGAGCTCGAGCACCCGCTGCTCGACACCAGGGCCGTCTTCCGCGGTGATGACCATGATCGGTGTCATCGCGAGCGAAAAGTCCTTCCGCATCCGCTGGATGGACTGATAACCGTCCATTTCGGGCATGTGCAGGTCGCTGAGAATCAGATCCGGCTTCTCGCGGACCGCGATTTCGAGCGACATCTGTCCATCCGTCGCCTCGAGAACCTCGTACTGCTCTCGTTCGAGCAGGAGCTTGATCAGCATGCGCGTAATGGGATCGTCGTCGCTGACGAGGACGCGAAGCTTTCCGCGGTGCGCCTTCGACCGTTCGTCGTCGGCGAGCACACGGTCGACCTCTTCGATTGACGTCAGCCCCCGCTCCACAAGCTTGAGCGCCTGGTCGCGCATCGACGGGAACCCGGCGGCGCGCATCGCCGACCGGATTTCGTGGGCGGTCGCGCCGCGCGCGATCGCGTCGCGGAGCGCTTCGGATGGAGTCAACACTTCGGCGACAGGCAGCCGGCCCAGATATCCCGTGTGCTTGCACCGCTCGCAGCCGGGGCCGGCCTTCGCGCGGATGGACGCCACTCCCGGCATCGACGGATCCTCGACTGGCGCCATGCGGCGGCATTCCGGGCACAGCGTGCGGACGAGGCGCTGCGCGAGAACAGCCGAGAGGCTTTCGGCGATCTTGTACGGTTCCAGTCCGAGATTCTGAAGCCGCGTGATGGCCGTCGCCGTATCGGCCGTGTGCATCGATGCGAGAACGAGATGGCCGGTATAGGCGGCCTGACCGACGATCTGCGCCACTTCCGTGTCGCGAATCTCGCCGACCATGATGACGTTGGGATCCTGCCGCATGATCGACCGCAGCACTTCCGCGAATCCGTTGCCGCTGCGGCTGTTCACAGGCACTTGCGTGATCCCATCCAAACGGCGCTCCACCGGATCCTCGACGCTGACGATGTTCGTCCGGCCGGTGCGGAGGTGGCCGAGCGACGCATACAGAGCCGTCGTCTTGCCCGAGCCGGTCGGGCCGGTCACGAGCACCAGGCCGTCAGGACGCATCAGCGCGCGCGTCAGTCTCGACAGCGTTTCCGGGTCGTAGGCGAGCTGTTCGAGGGATTGCAGCGGGCTGATGCTGTCGATGACGCGCATCACGAGCTTCTCACCGTCGGTCGTCGGCAGCGTGGAGAGACGAACGTCGATCGGACGTCCGCTGACGACGAGCCGGAACGCCCCGTCCTGCGGCCGGTGGCGGACGGCGATGTCGGCCTTCGCCATGATCTTGAAACGGTTGCGGATGGGGTGCGAGGCAGACGCTGGCAATGTGAGCACCGGCTCGAGAACGCCGCAGATCCGATAGCGCACGATCACGTCGCCGTCACCGCACTCCATGTGAACGTCGCTGGCGCCCACCTCGACGGCGCGCGCCACAATGTGGTTGCACAACTCGACGACGGCCGAATCCGACGGCCCCGCCTGCGCGGCGTCTCCGGCCTGGACGGCGGGCCGCTCGGCGCGAAGGCGCGCCGCCAGCACGTCCACGTCTCGCAGCTTCGGATACGCGGCAGCCAGGCCCGCGAGGATTTCCGTGCGCGTGGCGACCACCACTGAGATGCGCCGTCCGGACGCGAATCCCAGGTCGCGTTCGGCCTCATCGCTGAACGGGCGGGACGTCGCGTACAGAAGCGTCCGGTTGTCGACGCTGAGCGGCACGACCATGTGCCGGCGGGCGAGGCGCTCGGGAACGAGGCGAATCGCAAGCTCGCTCGGCGTCCGGCCGGCGAGCGCGACGAACTCGACGCCGGCGGCACGGGCCAGCAGTCGATAGATGTCATGCTCCTGCACGGTTCCGAGGCCGACGATGGCCTCGGCAAGGTCGACGTGATCGCGGGTTGCGTGCTGCTCCGCGACAGCCAGATCGGCCTTCGCGAGAATGCCGTTTTCGATGAGCAGCCCTGGATAACCTGCTGCCCCCACACGATCGAAAGACGTTTCAACGTTCACAGCCTGCTCCTCCGCCCGTGCGCACCGCAAACGCGTTGCCATGTCGATTCACGAGTGCGCTCAACGAGTTACGCGCGCCTATGTGCGCCTCCGCAAGCGGCAGGTGTGCGGGATCGGCCTCGGGCGCACACTCATCGCTGTATGTACGGAATCACCGGCGAATGTCGACGCCATTCGACAGCGCACTCCTCGCCGTCGCCGCTTCCGCTTCGACCGCTCCGAGCGCCGCGGATGCGGCGACAGGATTCTCACACTCGGCTTCGCGTTCCAGGCGAGCGGCCGCCTCGCGCAGCGCGTTGGCTCCGATCATCCCCGCCGAGCCTTTCAACGAATGCGCCTCACGCCGGAGCGATCTGAAGTCCCCGTCCCGCAGGGCCTTGCGCGCTCCTGCCAGACGGGTTGTGGTGCCCTCCTCGAACAGCGCGACGAGCTGCGCCATGAGGTCCGGCGCGCCTTCGTCCTGCAACTCGCGCAGCATGCGGACGCGTGCCCAATCGATCGCCGCGGATTGATCTGCGGCTTCTGACGGCATTTCAAGCCACCATCTGGTCGATCTCGCGCAGCAGCG
>DASQHH010000683.1:0-4574 GCA_035632195.1 Vicinamibacterales bacterium | reverse complement strand
CCCGTTCGCGTGTCAGGTTGTCCGAGACGCGTGTGAAGTTGTCCCGAGCGCGTGCCAGGGTGTCCCGGTCGCGTGCCAGGTTGTCCCGGTCGTCTCCCAGGCTGGCCCGGTCGCGTGTCAGGTTGTCCCGGGCGGGCTCGCGTGGCGTCCCGGAACCTCTCAGTCTATGGCGTGCTTGCGGAGGTAATGACTGAGCGCGCGTTGGCTGATGCCCATGAGCGCGGCGGCGTCCTTGCGGATGCCACCGGCCCGGTCCAGCGCCATCCGGATCGTGTCGCGCTCGACCCATTCGAGGTTGCGCCGCAGCTCCAGCGACGGCAGGCCGCTCGCCCGCACCGGTCCGCCGGCAATCGACAGGTCCGGACCGCTGATGATCGGCCCGGCTGACAGGACGACCGCCCGTTCGACCGTGTTTTCCAGCTCCCGCACGTTCCCGGGCCAGTCGTACTGCCGGAGCAGTTCCAGCGCCGAGGGATCGATGCCGGTGACCGGCCGGCCGGTGCGCTGGGCGTGCTTGCGCACGAAATGTCCTGCGAGCGCGTCGATGTCGTCGCGGCGGTCGCGCAGCGGCGGAATCTCGATCGGAATCACGTTCAGGCGGTAGAACAGGTCGCTCAGGAACCGCCCGTCAGCGACCATCTGCCGAAGGTCGCGATTGGTCGCCGCGATCACGCGGACGTCGACCGTCTCCGATCGCTCGGCGCCGAGCGGCTCGAACTCCCGCTCCTGCAGCACGCGCAGCACTTTGCCCTGCAGCGCCGGCGTCATGCCGCCGATCTCGTCGAGCAGGATGGTGCCGCCGTCCGCGAGCGCGAATTTCCCCTTCTTGGTCGCGATCGCGTCGGTGAACGCGCCGCGGACGTGGCCGAAGAGCTCCGACTCGAGCACCGTCTCGGGAATCGCGGCGCAGTTGACCTTCACGAGCGGCATGTCGCGCTGGTCGCTCCGGTCGTGGATCGCGCGCGCCACGAGCTCCTTCCCGGTTCCCGTCTCGCCCGTCACGAGGATGGTCGACTTGGTGCGCGCGACGCGGTCGATCCGCTCGATGACCGCGTGCATTGCCGAGCTGCAGCCGATGATGCCGTAGTGGTCGAATTGTTCGTCGCGCTCGCTGCGCAGGTAGCGGCACTCGGTGCGCAGCCGCTCGTGCTCCAGGGCGCGCCGCACCGATGCCAGCAGCTCCTCGATTTCGAACGGCTTGCGGAGGTAATCGAAGGCGCCGAGTTTGACCGCGTCGATCGCGCTGTCGACGGTCGCGTGCGCCGTCATCAGGATCACGTGCGCCGCGTCGGGCGTCGACTGGACGTATTCGCGAATCAAATCGAGCCCGGTCATGCCGGGCATCATGTTGTCGGCGAGGAGTACGTCGAAGGGACGCTCGGCAAGCAGCTTCAGCGCCTGGCGTCCGCCGGCCGCTTCGATGACCTCGTGGCCGTCGCTGCGAAGCGCCCGACCCAGCGTTTTCCGGAGCTTCTCCTCGTCGTCGACGAGCAGTACCGATCCGTGGCGCGGCGTCATCAGCGTGCGCGCCGGCTGCCGGCTGCGGCGGCCTCGGCGGCTCCAAAACGATCCTCGGCGGGTTCAGAAGGAATCGCCCTGCGAGCCTGATCGTCCGCGGAAGCGGCGAGCGCGACAGCGCGCGCGACCGCCCCTTCGAATCGGTCGGTGATGGCGGCGCGGTGACTGCGCGTGTGCAGCTTCAGGCAGTCGTCGCCGAGCCGCACCTGCTCGGGCGACCGCCAGCTTCTCGCTTTGCGGCGCAGATACCAGCCGTACAAACCGCGGCACGCGCGTTCGATCAACCCCGCGGGGCGCGAGCGCCGGCCGCGGTCCAGGCCGTCATCGGCGCGGTCGACGGCGTTCGGATAGAACCGCCCGACGAACGGATTGGCCGCCAGCAGCTCGTCCATCACGTCCGCGCCGACGATTGGCTTGAGATGGATGATCTGGTTCGCCGTGAACAGGTCCTGCTGCTCGAAGGCGAGCTCGGTATCGGCCACCACGAAATTCGCGCAGATCGTCCGGCGGTGGCCGAGGAGCTTGGTCAGCAGCAGGATCGACAGCGTCACCGTCCACACATGGTGTCCGCGCGTGACGATGAAGAGATCGAGATCGCCTTCCGGTTCGAGATTGAGGTGCGCGATGCTGCCCGAGAGCGCCACCATGCGGACGAAAGGCAGACCGCTGATCAGACGCAGGACTCGGGCGTGGCGCTCGAGGAAGGCGCGGCTGCGCCCTTCCCGGCGGCGCCGCTCGGCGACGAGATGGCCGCAGCCGACGGGATAGAAGAACCCGTCGCGGTACTCGATCACCGCGTTCAAAGCATGGCTCCGTCCATAGGCGGCGAGGACGTCCGGCGCCGTCCCCTCGCACTCGACGAGTGTGCGGCGCGCCTGATCCGCCGTCAGCGGATAGTCGAACAGCGACGCATACACGACGCTGCGCAGAATCGCGAGCTCCTTCCGGGTGAGCGGTGTCATGCGGATGCTTCCAGTGCCGGAACCGCCGGCGATCGCCGGGTCGACGCGGCAATCGCCGCGAGGCAGCCGGCGGTCACGATCCCTTCCGTCCCGAGCGTGGCCCACGCGGCGCCGTCGATCGACAGAGCCGGGATCAGGCGCGCGTTCATGGCCACGTTGCCGGCGAGCGCGGTGGCGCAGATAGCGGCATAGGCTCTCTGGCCGTCCCACCCGATCAGCTGGTGCGTGAGCGCGTAGTTGAGCGAGAACAGCGGGAACGCCAGCGACAGAATCCGGAACGCCGGCACCGCGTCGAGATAGCGGTTGCCGTAGAGCAGGGGAACCAGCCAGCCCGCGCTCGACCACAGCACAATCGAGCCGATCGCGGCGAACGCCGTGACGCCGGCCGAGACACGGGCAAGCGGCCGAAGGTCGGTCGCGCGGCAGAGCGACGGCAGCGCCACGGCGAGCGCCGCGGCGGGGAAGAGCCGCAGCGCTTCAATCAGCCGGAAGACGGCGTTGTACAGACCGACGGCGGCCGTCCCGCTCCAGAGCTCGACCAGAAACACGTCGATCCGGAAGTAGAGGGCGGACAGCACGATGCCCGCGCCGATCGGCAGCACCTGCGTCAGGAATATCCGTGGTGTCGCGGGATCGGCCGAGGGGTGGTCGCTCGGCTGAGGCCCCGCGACCCTCCTCTCGGGGCTGCCGGCCGTGAATCGACGTGCGATGCGGAGGGTGCCCACGAGGGTCGCCGCAGCCGGCACGAGCATCGCCGCCGCCAGCACGGTGACGTCGGGACGCCAGAGCAGCGCCGCCACTCCGCACGCGACCGTGCCCGCGCGCTGGAGGATGGTGAGAGACGACTCGATGTCGCTGCGTGAAAGTCCCCGATAGAAGTAATAAAGAAATTCGACGAGGCCGCTCGCGCCGTACACGCACGCGAAGAGGACCAGCGGCACGGCGAGCGACGCCGCGCTGCGCGAGGCCACGGTGGCCGCCGCCAGGAGCGCAATCGCCGCGGCCGTCGTCCAGAGGCGGACGCGCAGCCAGCCGGCGAGCAGCGGCCCGGCGTCATCCGGCGCGCGTGAGACCGCCCGCGCCACGTGCAGCTGAATGCCGCAGTCGGCCGCGACCGCCAGCATCCAGCCGACCGTCGACGCGAGCGAGAACACGCCGAACGCGTTGGCCGTCAGCTGGCGCGCGGCGACGACCGTGATGACAAGCGTCGACGCTTTCCCCGCGACGTCCGCAAGGGACTTGTATCCGATCAGTTTCGCGAAGCGAAACGCGTTTTCGTCCACCGTAAGCGATTCCCGATTTGGCCGTCGAATGCCGGTGCGATTCCGGTGTTTTCCGTCATATGCAGCCGGCGTGCCTCATTGAAGTCGTGGCAAGGTTCTTGGACCCTGCGCGGTGCTCATGGTTTCGCAGGCGGCGCACGTGTGGGCGGATGCTGTGCGCCCGGTCCCTGCCGCGCGGACGATCAGCCGCGCCGCGACTGCCGACCGCGTTGCGTTTTTCGGTGTCGTCTTCCTGGTTCTCGCCGCACCGTTCGAGCTGCAAAAGCCGTTGGTCGTCCTGCCGTGGCAGTCGATCAGCAATCTCGAGGCATGCCTCCTGCTGGCGGTGGGGTGCTGGGCGGCGGCGCTCGTCGCCGCGCGCGCGTGGCCTGCATGGCGGACGCCCGTAACCTGGCCGTGGATCGCATCGATCGCGGCGATGACGGCCGCGTCGGTCGCCTCGACCGTGTCGCGCGTTAACGGTCTCCATATGACCGGACGCGTTGCCGCGGCGTGTGTCATTTACCTGCTCGCGGTAAACGGCCTGCGCACGGCCGATCGGGCCCGCACGGCGCTCTCGGCGCTGGTCGCGGCAGCGGCGGCGGCCGCGGTCCTGGCCATTCTCGAGTACCTGCGCATCGGCGCCGTCATCGCGTGGCTGCACGCGTTCCGGACCGACTTCGCCTGGGTCGGCGCCCAGCTGCGCGCCGACGGTCCGTTTCAGTACCCCTCGATTGCCTCGATGTATCTGGAGGTGGCGTTCGCGTGCGGACTCGGGCTGTGGCCCACCGATCGTGAAGGCAAGCGCCCGTTCGACGGTGTCGCGGCGACA
>DASQHH010000682.1:0-4830 GCA_035632195.1 Vicinamibacterales bacterium | reverse complement strand
CCCGGGCCTCTAGGCGAGCCGAGGAAACCCATGGCCGATCTCTCCACGACCTTCACCGGCGTGCGATTCAAGAATCCGTTCCTGCTCGCGTCCGCGCCGCCGACCGAATCCGAGCAGAACATCCTGCGCGCGTTCGAGTCGGGCTGGGGCGGCGTGGTCACCAAGACGATTGGCCTCCATCCGGTCACGAACGTGGTCGGGCCGAAGACGAAGTTTCTGCGTGCCGACGCGGGGTCGCCGCATCTCTCGATGAAGAAGCGGCCGGACACCGCGCTGCACTCGTCGTGGAACTGGGAGCTGATTTCCGACAAGACGCTGGACTGGTGGGTGCCGAGGCTCGGACGGATCAAGAAGGCCTTTCCTGATCACGTTCTCGTCGCGTCGATCATGGCCGGGTCCGGCAACGACACGGAGCTCCGGCACTGGCAGGAGCTGGCCGCCGCCTGCCAGAAGGAAGGGTGCGACGCGCTCGAGCTGAACCTGTCGTGCCCGCACATGGACCGGCCCGACATGGGGTCGAACGTCGGCAAGAACAAGGAGCTGGTCTCCATCGTCACTCAGGTCGTCCGCGAGGTCTCGAAGGTGCCGGTCTGGGCCAAGCTGACGCCTTCGACGACGGATATCGTTGTTGAGGCGCGCGGCGCGTTCCTCGGCGGCGCGAACGCGATTTCGTCGTCGAACACCTTCACGTCGCTGCCGCTCGTCGACCCGCAGACGCTGGAATTCGAGATCCACGTCGACGGCCTCGTCTCGACCGGCGGGCTGGGCGGACCGGCGATTCTGCCGCTGTCGCTCGCCAAGATGTCGCAATTGACGCAGGCGTTTGCCGACAAGTCGTTCTCGGGCATCGGCGGCATCTCGACGTTCGAGCATGCGCTCAATTACTTCCTGCTCGGCTGCGGCACGGTGCAGGTGTGCACGGCGGCGATGCTCGATCACGCCGTCGGCCCGAACGTCATCAAGGCGCTGAACGCGGGGCTGTCGACGTTCATCGACGCGAACGCGTCGAAGGGGTGGAAGCGCGTGGATGACTTCCGCGGTCTGCTCCGCGACCGCGTCGTGGCGCAGTCGAAGATCCGCAGGCCGACGGAAAAGGACTACCGCGGGGGCTACGAAGCGGAAGGGTATTCGTCGGCCGAAGAGGTGGGCGCGAAGTCGTAGTCCTCAGGCTTGCGTGCGCTGCTTGAGGATCTTGACGAAGGATCGGCCGCGAAGCTCGTCGAGCGTGAGGCCGCTCATGTCGACGGCCTCCTGCTCGGTGATCGCGCCGCAGTTCATGGCGCGCAGGAAATAGTTCAACAGCCCCTGTCCGGTCGCCGCATCGTCGAAGACGTCGCCGACCAGCGTGGCCTGCGCCGCCTTCTGAACGAAATTCTTCAGCCGCTCGGATGCGGCGGAGAGGCCCTCCAGGAAGAAGGCGTACACCGCGGCATAACGCGTTGGCAGCTGCGCGGGGTGAAGGTCCCAGCCCTGATAGAAGCCCGTCTCGAGCGAGTGACGCACGTGCTGAGCGTGCAGCCGCCAGGCGCGGTGGACGGTGTCCCGGTTGCCGATCGGCATGACGTTCGTCGCGCCGTCCGACAGCCAGATGCCGGTCCCGGCCAGCGACACCTGCATGACGTGCTTCGCGAAGTCGCACACGGGGTGGAGCATGTGCTGGTGCGCCGCCGTGATGCTGCACGCTGCGGTGTAGTCGTACGTGCCGAAGTGCGCGGCGACGATCCGTCCTCCGCCTTCTGCAACCAGCCTGGGCAGCGCGACCGTTCCGTCCGCGGCGAACACCGACTGCGTCGTCTCCACCATGAGCTCGAAGCGGAGCGTCCGCGCCGGAAGCTCACGCCAGTATTCGAACGCGTCGCAGGCGGCCGCCATGGCCGTCACCTGCTCGGGAGAGGTGATTTTCGGCAGCGTCACGACGAAGTTCGGTGGCAACTCGCCACCGGTCGCGGCGACCAGCGTCGTCAGGAACAGGTCGAACGTCCGCAGGCTGCGGCGTTTCAGCTCGTCGGTCAGCGGCTTGATGCGGATGCCGATCGACGAGGGCAGCGATCCGGCGGCGAGCGCGGATGCCACCTCGGTCGCGGCGCGCCTGGCGTGCTCGTCCTCTTCCCGATCCGGGCGGTTGCCGAAGCCGTCCTCGAAGTCGATGCGGAAATCTTCGATCGCTTCGCGCTTCAACTTATCCGTGACGCGGCCGTAGATCCGATCCGCGAGCGCGGGATCCAGTCCGACGGCCGACGCGAACGTCGCGGCGTCCGGCGCATGCTCCTGGAGGGCGCGCAGCGCGAGGCCACCCAGCTTCTGCACCGTGTCGGCTTTGAACAGGTGGGCGCCGCCGTACACCGTATGCACCGGCTGGCGATGCGCGGAGTCGCCGGGGAACAGCTCCGCGACCCGGCGATTGCCGCGATCCAGGATATCGACAATCGGAGTGAGCGCGTTGTCGGGGATCGTCGTGTAGTGCGTCATCGATCCGTCAGCGAAGCCGCGTTTGCATGATTCTCAAGGTGACGCCTTCACGCGCCACGCCGACGTCCACCGGAGCCGAGGCGGCTGCGTCGCTCGCGAATTCAACCTGGTACCGGGTCCTCGCGGCATTGAAGTCGGAGGCCAGAGCCGCAGCCAGGTTCTTCATTTTCTCGGGGACGGAGGTCGCGGTGTTGACGTAGTCGTACCGCCCGCCGGATCCCTGCGTCATGTTCATCGCCAGGATCTCGGGGACGCCGGTCGTGCCGCTGCGTCGGTCTTGTTGGTTGGCGGTCTGCTTCAGCACGATCGCGTGGACGGTCAGCCCCCGCGGCGCGAGCGCCTGCAGCCATTTGTTGAACTCGTTCTCGCGACCCAGGGGGCTGCTCTCGGCGCCGTCGGTCGTCAGGATGACAAAGACGGGCCAGCGATCCTCCGCCTTCTTCATGAACCGATCGTCGACCTCGAGCACGCCTTCCATCAGCTGCGTACCGCCTCCGTCCATGAACAGGCCGGACGCGGCATCTTTCAGTTTCTTCCGGTCGGTAGTCGGCTGCACGCGGATGCGCATCTGGCGGCCGGTAGAGACGAGCATCGCCTCGTGTTCGGGCGGCAGCGTGTCGAAGAACTCCGTCAACGCGGATCGGATCGGGTTGAGCGCCGCGTTCGCCGCGTCGCTCGTGTCGACGAACACCGCGATGCGCATCGGGCTCGTCGACAGGCGTGCGCGCACGACGTCGCGCTTGACGCCGTTCTCCTTGACGTCGAAGTCCGAGGGCTGCAGATCGAGAACCGGGGCGCCGCCGCGGTCGACGACGCCGACGAAGATCTGCCGCGTCTTGCCCTTCGCGGGCGCCTTCTGGGCGGCGACCGGCAATGGCGACAGTGTCCCCACCGCGACGGCAAGGCTTGCGACGACGGAGGCGGCCGCAGCGGGGCTCATGGCGTGGCGGATTATAATCCGCCATGCCGAACGAACGGCGCCTCGATGACGGCCGCGTCGAGCTCGTCGACACGCGTCGGATCGAAGCGAGCCCGATCTTCAACGAGGACCTCGCACCGGTCCCGCTCTCCCGCCGCAACTGGACGACCTATAACTACGCCGCGCTCTGGATCAGCATGGCGCACTGCATTCCGACGTACATGCTGGCGTCCGGCCTGCTCGCATCCGGGATGAACTGGTCGCAGGCGCTCGTGACGATCCTGCTCGGCAACACCATCGTCCTCATCCCAATCCTGCTCAACTCGCATCCGGGGACCAAGTACGGCATTCCTTTCCCGGTGTTCGCGCGCGCCGCGTACGGCACGCTGGGTAGCAACGTTCCTGCGCTGATGCGCGCGCTCGTCGCGTGCGGCTGGTTCGGCATCCAGGCCTGGATCGGCGGGGAAGCGCTGCACACGTTGTTCCGCACGCTGCTCCCCGCCTGGCCGACGCTGCTTGGCGCAGGATTCGGCGGACACACCACGACGGAGTGGGTGTCATTCCTGCTGTTCTGGGCGCTGAACGTCTGCATCATCTACCGCGGCATGGATCTGGTCCGTGAAGTCGAGAACTGGGCCGCGCCGTTCGTGCTCGTGATGACGACGGTGCTCCTTGGATGGGCGATCTGGCGGGCCAACGGGCTCGGTCCGCTGCTCTCTCAGCCGGGCAAGTTCCGTACGTTCGGCGAGTTCTGGCCCGTGTTCGTGCCGTCGCTCACGGCGATGATCGGCTTTTGGGCGACGCTGTCGCTGAACATGCCGGATTTCACGCGCTTCGGCCGCAGCCAGCGCGAACAGGTGGTCGGCCAGGCCGTCGCGCTGCCGACGACCATGTCGCTGTTCGCGGCGATGGGGGTGATGATCACCAGCGCCACCGCGATCATCTACGGTCAGGCGATCTGGGATCCGGTGCAGCTCGTCGGACGTTTCAGCTCGCCCGTCGTCGTCGCGATTTCCATGTTCACCGTCGTCGTTGCGACCATCGCGGTGAACATCGCCGCGAACGTCGTGTCGCCGGCAAACGATTTCGCGAACGCCTTCCCGCGGCTGATCAGCTTCAAGACCGGCGGCCTGATTACGGGCATTCTCGGCATCGCCATTCAGCCGTGGAAGTTGCTGGCTGATCCGAATCAGTACATTTACGTGTGGCTTCTCGATTATTCCGCGGTGCTCGGATCGATCGCCGGCGTGCTCATCGCCGACTACTGGATCGTCAGGCGGCGCGAGCTCGAGCTCCAGGATCTGTATCTCGTTGACGGTGTCTACCGCGGCTGGAACATACGGGCGATTGCCGCGACGGCGGTCGGGTGCGCGCTTGCCCTGGGCGGCATCCGGTGGGCGCCGTTGAAGCCGCTCCATGATTACGCCTGGTTCGTCGGATTT
>DASQHH010000681.1:0-3647 GCA_035632195.1 Vicinamibacterales bacterium | reverse complement strand
ATCTTCGGCGGCCTCCATCACGCGGATGGCGAGCTCGGTCCCGACGTGCTGGCGCTGCCAGTCGTCGCGGACGACGAGTCCCAGCTCGACGCTGTGCTCGTCGACCGCCCCGAAGCTCGCGAGACCGACTGCGTCTCCGTCCTCACGGGCGGCGTCTTCCGCGACGAATGCCAGGCGCCGCCGGCCGTCGACGTCGAGGAGGATGCGCAGCAGCGCCTCGGGCAGCTCGCTCGCCGCGATCAGAAACCGCAGGTAGCGCGAGCGAGGGCTCAGGCGGGCGTACAAATCGCGCACGGTGTCTTCCTCACTCGACCGAAGGTGCCGGATGCGGAGGCTCTTTCCGCCCGGCAATACGATGCATGTGTTCTCAGTCATAAAGTAGCGCGAAGGCTTCACCCGAGCGCCAAGACTCTAGCCGAGCGCTGCGCGACGCAGTTGCGCCCGCGGCGCTTCGCGGTATACAGGGCTCCGTCTGCGTCCGCGATCCATTCCGCGGCGGTCTGGCCGTCCCGGTACTCGCCGACGCCGATGCTGACTGACACGCGGCGGCCGTCGACCAGCGGCGCACGCGCGACGCGCGCGCGGAGGTCCTCCGCGAGCGCCATCGCATCCGGGAGCCTGGTCCCCGGCATCAGCAGCGCAAATTCTTCTCCGCCGATGCGGAACAGCACGTCCAGCTTTCGCGTGCGTCTGCGGATGAGCGCCGCGAGCGACTTCAGAACCTGATCGCCGGCCGAGTGACCGAGCGCGTCGTTAACGTCCTTGAAGCGGTCGATGTCGAAGACGAGTAGCGACGCCGGCTCGCCGTAACGTCCGCGGCGTTCGACGGCGTTGACGAGTGACGCGTCGAAGTGGCGGCGGTTGAAGACGCCGGTGAGCGGATCGGTGATCGCCTCGCTCTCGAGCGCCCGCACGCGCGCGTGCAGCATCCAAAGCCTGACGAGCGCGATCGCGGTGACGAATCCGAGCGCCGCCAAAACCGCGACGCCTCGCTCGGATTCGATTTGCGTAAGCGATGGAATTTCTCGTAAGAGGTCCTGCACGACGACGACCGACACGTTGTACTGTTGGACGCCGATGACGCACGAGCGGTTCCCTCGCCGGCTGACGCTTGCAGCGATGCTGACGATCGCCGGCATTGCCGTTTACGAAAACTGTAGCGAGGAGAGATTCTGGACCCAGCCCAGGCCGAGCGGGCAAAGCACTGAGGAAAAGAAAAAGGGCGGCGGAGCCTCTCAGCTCCGCCGCCCTCAGCTTTCAGCCTTCAGCTCTCAGGCTAAAAGTCGAACTGCGCGCCGATCTTGAAGAACCGCGCCTGAATGACGTTGGTTGGACGCAGCCACTGCGAGGTCGCGGCCGTGCTGAACGTCGAGTTCAGCGTATACGGCCAGTCGCTGTTGAAGAGGTTGTAGAAATCGGCGTCGACGCGGAAGCGGTACTTCTCGACGTGGAACCGCTTCGACAGCCGCAGGTCGAGCTGGCTGAGATTGTACGGTCCGAAGTTCAGACCGGACGGAATCAGCGCGACGGTCTTGGTCGCTGCAGCGGCCGACAGCACCGCCGGATTGCGGAACGGTGCGAGAGCCGTCGCGAAGTTCGCGTTCGGGACCGCCCAGTTCGCCGCCAGGCTGCCGCCGCCCGTCGTGCCGTCCTGGATGCCGATCGTGTACTGGTACGTTCCGCTGATCAGCACGTCATACGGCAGCGTGTAAGAGCCGAGCAGCTTCGTGTCCGGCCGGAACGGAAAGACCGCATGGCATGCCTTCTCGCCATCCGGAAACACGACCGACTGCGTGAGGAAGTTCTGGGCCGCCACCGCGGACGATCCGATGACCGTCGGGTCGTTGATCAGGTTGCACTGATCCAGAACGCGCCTGTTCATGCTGACGCCGGCCTGGAAGAACGCGCCGCGGTTGAAGCGCGCCTGCGTCTGGAACTCGATGCCCTGGTAGACGTCGCTGAAGCCGCCGTCCACGTCCGACGCGAAGTGGATCTTGCTGTTCGCCGGAATCTGCTGCGCGACGACGGACGGCTTCAGATCGTAGAGGCCGCAGACCTGGTAGTTGCCGCCGCCGAACGGCAGGTTCTGATCGGACGGTGCCGTGACGCAGAACGGGCCGTCATAGCTCGCCTGCGTGAAGCGCATGTCCTGCGTGAACGTCTGGTTGCCGAATGAGCGGCGATAGTACGCCATACCGACGGACCATTTCGGCAGCAGCTCGTGCTGCACGCTCGTCGCGAACTCCCAGTTGTAGCCGCGGACGCCCCAGCCGTTCAGCGTGGCCGGATCGGTGAGCGTCGAGGACGCGATGTTCCTGCCGAAGCTGGCCGTATTCGCGGAATTCGTCAGCTCATTCAGCTGCACGTTGCCGGCGGCGTCGAGCGGCGACCCGTTGCCGTCGAGGTCCTTCCACGATCGTGTGTCGTTCGTCACCGCCGTCGATTCGGGATTGTTGGCGATCGCGGTCGCAACCGTCTGCCCGTTGACGTACCGCGCAATGCTGACCTTCGCGGCGGTCTTGCCGTTGCCGAACAGGTCGTAGGCGAGGCCAAGGCGCGGCGAAATGTCCTTCCAGTTCTGCACGCGGCCGGTGCAGCCGGCGTTCAGATTGTTCAAGCCGTCGGGGCAGTCGTTGTACGTGACCGCCGAGTTCCAGCGGCTCGCCGGAAGCGATTCCGGCAGCGTCGCCCCGATGAATTGATCGTACCGGACGCCCGCATTGAGCGTCGCCCGTCCCATCGTCCAGCGATCCTGCGCGAAGATGCCCGCGTCCATCTTGATCGCGTTGCGGGCGTCGGTCGGCATGCGCAATGTGACCGACGAAGGCGTGCCGGCGTTGAAGGTCACGGGCTGGATATCGTCAGTGTACTGCTGCACCTGGCGCCAGCGACCCTGCGTCAGCGTGGTGCCGAACTTCATCGAGTGCGCACCGGTCACGTACGACGCAGAGAACGACTCGGTGAACAGCTTCGAAAAGTGATCGGCCGGGTTGTTCCACGCGTTGTTGGTGCGGTTCGTGGACGAGTCGACGATGGTATACAGCGGCGGCGTAACGGCGGTCACGTCCGGCTGATAGTTCTCCTGGTACTCCTGGTCGTACACGGCGAGTCCGGCGTCGAACAGCAGCTTGTTGGATTGCGTGCGCGTCCACTTCGAGACAGAGACGAAGCTGGTCGGCGTCGCCTGAATCGCGGCCGCCTCGGGCTGAATCAGCGCGCTGATGCCCCAGTGCCCGCGGACCTTGTCCTGCTCGTCGTGATAGTACGAGACCTTGTCCTTTTCGGACAGCTGCGCGGTCACCCGGCCTGCGAAGCTGCGAATGTGGCCATCGTCGATGCCCGGCCGCGTGAGATCCGCGACGTACGGCACGAACTTGCCCGCGACCTGTGTGTTCGCGTTGTAGAACGTGTCGACGACGGTCTTATTGACGCCGAGATAGCGGAACGTACCGTAGAACCACGCCCGGTCCTTCGCGATCGGACCGCCCACGCCCATGTTGGAGTCGTAGTTCTTGGTCAGCGCGCTGACGTTCGTCAGGTAGTTCTTGCCGTTGAACGTCGTATCGCCAGTGAGGCCGCTGCGGGTGCACGCCAGACCGACGCCGGGCGATGCGCAGTTGTCCGCCGCCGTCTTGCTCGGCGTGTCG
>DASQHH010000680.1:0-4024 GCA_035632195.1 Vicinamibacterales bacterium | reverse complement strand
CGTCTGTGTAGAGGGCGGTGAACACGTCGCCGACGATCTCGAGCGCCGACGCGTGGCCGGTCGGCACGTACTGCGGCTGCATGCCGGTGTCGATCGAGAAGACCTTCCCGAACCGCACGTTGATGCGCGTCGTCTGGGTCACCGTGTGGCCGACGACGATCGCGCGCGCGCCGGCTTTGGCGAGGATCTGTTCCACGTCGGATTCCGCGATTGTATTCATGCCGCGGTACCACAGCGGTCCGTCTTCGCCGGCGGCGAGCGAGGCCTGCGGGTTCGCGCGCGTGCGATCGAGGTCGCGCCCGAGCTCGCGGCGGATCTGGTCGTTCATCTCGTCGCAGCTGCGGCCCGCCGTCTTCAGGCTGAGGCTGCCGTGCATGAACAGAACGCCGTTGATCCGCATGACGGCGTCGAGCGAACGCAGCCACTTGCCGTAGTCGCCGTCGCGTCCGAATGCCGTGCGCATCTCGACGAGGCCGAGCGGCGTCTCCGCCAGCGGGCGCTCGTCCGGGGACTGCATGACGTATTGGCGCCGCAGTGTTTCGGACTTCGGGGTCACGAACGCCTGATACTCGCCGGCGTTCACATAGCGCATGTCGCCGAGCATGCGCATCGCTTCGTGGTTGCCGATGAGCGCGTGGACGGCGCCGCCGGCCTTCGGCGCCTCGTCCTTCAGCTGCCGCAGCAGATCGATCGCTTTCAGCGAGTCCGGTCCGCGATCGACGACGTCTCCCGTCTGCACGAGATGCGTATGCCCGCCGGTCCAGTGCAGGCGATCGTCGATCACTCCGGCGACCTTCAGAATCTCGACGAACCGCTCGTAGGCGCCGTGGACGTCGCCGATGGCGACGATCCGCTCGACGCCGTCGATGGCGCACGTCGACGGCGGCTTCGCCGGCGCCGCGGCGGCGCGCGACGGCAGCGCGATCGCGACGGCGGCGCACGCGGCCGCGGCCAGGCCGCCCATGAATCTGCGGATCTGCATGGAAATGACGAGTTTATACGATGCGATTCGCGTGCGTATAAATATTGAACGAGTCGCCGCGGAGGAACCCGACGAGCGTGACGCCGAATGCGCCCGCGAGCTCGATGGCCAGGCTCGACGGCGCGGACACCGCGGCGACGATCGGAATGCCGGCAATGATCGCTTTCTGCACGATCTCGTACGACGTGCGCCCGCTCACGCACAAGGCGTGGCCGTCGAGCGGAAGCGCGTCCCGCATCAGCATGCGGCCAATCACTTTGTCCACGGCGTTGTGGCGACCGACGTCCTCGGCCGTCCCGGCGAGCGTCCCATCGCTATCGAACAGTCCCGCTGCATGCAGGCCGCCCGTCTCCTCGAACACGGCCTGCGATCCGCGGAGCCCGGACGGCAGCGCCGCAATCGCCGCCGCGGTCACCCTCAGTGTCGACGCCACCGGCGGCACGTCGGTCTTCAAGGACTCGATCGTCAGCCGCCCACACAGGCCGCATGACGAATTCGCGGTCACCTGGCGGCGTCCGTCGAAGACGCGGTCGAGCCCGGCGGCGTCCGTCAGCGTGACGTCGACGACATTCTGACGATCGGCGTCGCGGCAGAACTCGATCGCGCCGAGGTCGTCGCTGGTCCGGATGACGCGCTCCGACAGCAGAAAGCCGGCGGTGAGCTCCCGGTCCGCGCCGGGCGTCCGCATGATGACGGCGAAGGGCCGGCGGTGCAGCCGGATTTCGAGCGGCTCTTCGGTGGCCGCGGAGTCCGAAGCCGGCGATCGGGCGCCGCCGCGGACGCGGACGATTTCGAACGATCGAAGCGCTTCGGCCGGCTCCGGGTGGGTGGACATCGGCTGCTTCATTCTAGGCGCAGCGTGGCCGACGGGTGGACTGCACGCCATGCGTCCATTGTGGCCACATGTGGCTATAATAGCGGGGTATGGTGGCCACGGGCGTCCGGGAGCTGAAAGACCACTTGAGTCGGTACATCCGACGCGTCGAAGCGGGCGAACGAATCGCGGTCACCGCTCATGGGCGGGTCGTCGCCGAATTGGTTCCGCCGGAAACGGCTCGTCAACCACGCCGGAGCCGGTGGGACGAACTGCTGGCGGCGGGGACTCTCCGGGCGCCCCTGGAGGCCGGCGATCCGTTCGCGGATTGGCCCGACATTCGCCTGCCGCGCGGTACGGCAGCGGAACTGATCGACGCGGATCGTGGCGAACCGCAGGGCTGAGGGCCGCTCGCGATCTGCGGCGGCGCCGCGGTCGCGCGCCGCGGGCAGCGGCGGAACAACGCAGGTGACGTACGTCGAGTCGAGCGCGCTCGTGGCTGCCCTTCTCGAACACGACACACGCGTGACGAAGCGACTGCCGGCCGGAACACGCCGTGTGACGTCGGCGTTGACACTGTCCGAGGCGGCTCGCGCCATCATCCGTGCCCGAACGACCGGTCGGTTGACGGCGGAGGATGAAAAGGCGGCGGTGCGTGCCCTTCGAACCTTCGAACGGCGCTGCTTCGTTCTCGAGGTCACTCCAGCCGTGCTCGACCGCGTTCGCCGGCCCTTTCCCGTCGAACCGATTCGCACGCTCGACGCGATCCATGTGGCGACGGCGGAGTTGCTCGGCGAGCCGCCGCAGCTCGTGACGATCGTGACGCGCGATGAGAGAGTCCGCGCGAACGCTCGCGCACTCGGATACGGCATCGAATAGCACGTGGTCCTTGATCAATGTGGACGGGACGCTGGACAATGGCCACATGCCGGCGGCTGCTTCGTTCGACATCACGTCCACGGTCGACTTCTCGGAGGTCGACAACGCCCTCAATCAGGCGCGCAAGGAAGTCTCGCAGCGCTACGACTTCAAGGGCGCGACGGCCGATATCGTCCTCAGCGAGAAGGACAAAACGCTGACGCTGCTGACCGACGACGAGATGAAGATGCGGGCGCTGTGGGAAATCGTGCAGACGCGGCTCGTCCGGCGCGGCGTCGCCATCAAGAACTTCAAGGATACGGAGAGCGAGCCGGCGGCCGGCGGCAAGATGCGCCGGCTGATCCCGATTCAGCAGGGCATCCCCATCGAGGCCGCGCGCGAGATCGTCAAGTTCCTCAAAGATCAGAAGTTCAAGAAGGTCCAGGCGGCCATCCAGGCGGACCAGGTGCGGGTGACGTCGCCGTCGAGGGACGAGCTGCAGCTGGCCATCCACGCGCTCAAGGCCCACGACTTCGGTGTCGCTCTGCAGTTCGGGAATTATCGCTGACCGCCGACGACTCCTGACTACCGACTACCGACTACCGACTACTTCTTCTCTTTCTTCTCTTCCCACTGAACAGCCGCGTGTTCGCGATCGAGCGCGAGGATCTCCTTCGACACCCGGTCGGTCTTGGCTTCGAGCGGCACCTTCACATCCCACGCAATTTCCTCCGGCGTTTCGCCGCGCAGCTCGTACTCGAAGCGGCTGCGCGTCAGCAGCTGCTCGACCGCTGACCGCAGCGCCGCCGGATTCTTCGTCTTGACCTTCAACGCAAACGTCTGCCGCGCCATGGGCTCGAACGACTCGACGATCCACAGCAGCAGGCCGATGAAGACGGTGCCCAAGACAGCCATCATCCACAGCCCGACGCCCGACGCGAGGCCGATGGCGAGCGTCGACAGCATCACGCCCGCGTCCTTGGGATCCTCGATCCGCGCGCGATAGCGCACCAGCCCCGCGGCGCCGACGATGCC
The DNA here is from genome assembly GCA_035632195.1 of Vicinamibacterales bacterium. Classification (GTDB taxonomy): domain Bacteria; phylum Acidobacteriota; class Vicinamibacteria; order Vicinamibacterales; family CAVVIG01; genus DASQHH01. The sequence continues at coordinate 335 of DASQHH010000680.1, read as the reverse complement.
GAACGCGCGCGCGAGGCTCGTGCCGACGACGAGCATCACGACGGCGCCGACGACCGCAAGGATGATCTGCGTCTGCACGACCGGCGGCCGCCGGTTCGGCGTGCCGCGTCTGCGCGGACGCATCGCGAGCAGCGTCGCCAGGCCGGCCGCAACCGGCAGACGCGCGAGCGCGTGCATCAACTGCTCGACCTGAGTGTCCGTGTCGGGCGTGTCCGACAGGATGTCGCCCTTCTCGCGCCTGCTCTTGGAGCCCTTCTTCTCGTCCTGCTCGAGGTCGCCTGTGGTCGTCGGGGCCGTCGCCGTCGAAGTGGACGGCTGAGGCGGCGGTGTCGTCT
>DASQHH010000679.1:0-3320 GCA_035632195.1 Vicinamibacterales bacterium | reverse complement strand
GCCTTTTCGAGGATCTTGTACTGTCCGAGGGCCTCGACCAACGCGGCGATTATACTGAACCCGCTCGGCTGAAGCCTTGACGCGCGGCTAAAGCCTTCGCGCTCCTTGAGTCCTTACATTCAACTGCTTCGTACCAACCGGAACTTCCGGTTGCTGTACATCGGACAGACAATCTCGCAGCTCGGCGACTGGTTCAACGCCGTCGCCGTGTACGCGCTGCTCCTCGACTTGACGGGGTCGGCGACGGCCGTCGCGTGGATGATGATCACCCAGCTGCTGCCGATCGCGCTCGTCGGACCGTTCGCCGGCGTCATCGTCGATCGCGTCGACCGGCGGAAGCTGATGATCGGGGCGGATCTGCTGCGCGGGTGCCTGATTCTCGGACTGCTCCTCGTGCGCCGCGCGGACCAGGTGTGGATCGCGTATTCGGTGACGGCGTTGACGGTCGCCGCGCAGGGCTTTTTCGAGCCGGCACGGACGGCCACGATCCCCAACGTCACGTCGGGCGATGAACTCCTGCCGGCCAATGCGCTATCGAGCGCGACGTGGTCGGTGATGCTCGCCGTCGGCGCGTCGGTCGGCGGGGCGGTGACGGCACTCTTCGGCCGCAACATCGCGTTCGTGATCAACGCCGCGTCGTTCTTCTGGTCGGCGATCTTCATCTGGTTGACGCGGTACGATTCCACTCCGGCCCGGAGGGAGAAGCCGGCCGGACTGGCGGCGCTCACCGGGCTGACCGATCTCGTCGAAGGCGTCCGCTACGTGCGCCGAGAGCGGCACGTCGCGGCGCTCATGTGCGTCAAGGCCGGGTGGGGGCTTGCCGGCGGCGTCCTCCTGCTCCTGACGGTCTTCGGCCAGCGCGTGTTTCCGATCGCCGGCGGAGCGGCCGCGGGCATCGGCGTGCTGTTCGGCGCGCGCGGCGTCGGCACCGGCATCGGTCCCATTGCCCTGCGCTGGATGCTCGGGCAGGAATCGCGGACGTTGAGGCGAACCCTCGCTCCGGCCTTCTTCACCGTAGGCATCTTCTACGCGGCGCTCGGCGGGGCGCCGTCGCTGACGCTCGCGGCGATCGCGGTCGCGTGCGCGCACTTCGGCGGATCGGTGCTGTGGGTGTTCAGCACGGTGCTTCTGCAGCTCGAAGTGCCCGATCGGTTCCGCGGGCGCGTGTTCGCCGCCGAGCTCGCGCTGCTGACGATCGTCGCTTCGCTGTCGAGCTACTGGACCGCGTACGAGCTCGATCGGATCGGACGATCGCCGCGGCTGCTGTCATTCGTCCTCGGCGCGGCGTTCTGCGTCCCGGGCGTGCTGTGGCTGGTCATCGAGTCGCGCTGGGTCGAGCGGCCGCCGCAGCCGCCGGGCACTCCGGACGCGGCGGCAGCCGGTGAAGAAGAGGTTCTAGAGGGACGCCTGGGCTAACGAGACTTGGGACTTGAGACCTGAGACTTGAGACTCTCCATAGCACTCTGCAGGAGCTCTTTGGCGTCGGCAAGCTGCTCGAGGACGAGCGCGATATCCATCTTCGGCTTTCCCGGAAAGCGGTCGCTCCGGCAGTAGACGCCGTGCTGGCCGACCAGCGCCAGCGAATCGGTCAGCAGATCGAGCGCGACGGCAAGCCGACCGCGGGTGGGCCCCATCATCGTCTCGTGGCGCTCGAGCGCGTCGTGGTGCTTGTCGAAGACAGACATATTTGTTGGGAAAGAGCCGCTCGCGAGCACCCCCTACTTTCGTGGTTTGCTCGGCCGGAGTTCGACGCGGCTGGGAAGGCTGCGCGGGTCGTGTCGCAGCAGATTGACGACGACTTCGGCGACCTCGTCGGGGGCAATCTTCCAGTCGAGCCCCTTGTTTTCGATGTTTTCGGATCCGGAGGCCACTGCCCCCCGGGGGCTCGAAAAGGCGGTGGCGACGGAGCCCGGCATCACGTAGCTGACGCGGATGTTGTCGTAGCGGACTTCCTGCATCAGCGCTTCGCTGAACGCATTCAACCCCGACTTCGACGCGCAGTAGGCGGCGCCGCTCGTGAACGGGTTCTTTCCCGCGAGGCTGCTGATGTTGATGATGAAGCCTCCGCCGCGGCGGCGCAGGTGCGGCAGCGACGAGTGGCAGGCGTTGAACACGCCGGTCAGGTTCGTATCGATGACTTCGGACCACTGTTCCGGCGTCATCGACGCGACTTCCGTGAAGATGCCGACGCCGGCGTTGTTGACGAGGATGTCGAGGCCGCCGAACCGCGCGACCGCCGCGTCGATCGCGCGCTTGACCTGCTCGTAGCTTCGCACGTCGGCCTGCAGCGTTTCCACTTTCGACGGACCCGCGGCTTCGAGCTTCGGGCGCGCCGCGGACAGGTGCGCCGCATCCCTGCCGGTCACCGCGACGGCGACGCCCTCGGCCACGAGCGCCCGGGCGATCGCGAAACCGATGCCCCTCGATCCGCCGGTGACGACTGCGACCTGTCCTCGTATCGACTGCATCGAATTAGAATAACGCAGGCATGCGCCAGGCCGCCATCATCGGCGCGGGAGAGCTCGGCGGAGCGACCGCGCATTTTCTCGCTCGATGCGACTACGCGCGATCGATCGTCATCGTCGACGAGCGGGACAAGGTCGCCGCCGGCAAAGCGCTCGACATCGCGCAGGCGGCGCCGATCGAAGGCTTCGCCACGCAGATGACGTCCGGCGCCGACGTCGCGATGGCCGCCGGCGCCGACGTCGTCGTGATCGCGGAGCGCGCGCAGGGCGGCGAGTGGACCGGCGAGGAGGCGTTCGGCCTCGTCAAGCGAATCGCCGCCAGCGCTCCCGGCGCCGTCATCGTCCTCGCGGGAGCCTCGTCGCGCGACACCATCGAACGCTCGGTCGTTGAAGGCAGGATCGCGCGCGGGCGGTTGATCGGATCCGCGCCCGAGGCGCTCGCCGCGTCGGCGCGGGCGCTGTCGGCGCTCGCTCTGAGCGGATCGCCGCGCGACGTAGGGCTGTCGGTGCTCGGGATCCCGCCGTCGCACGTCGTGGTCCCGTGGAAGGATGCCACCATCGCCGGACTGGCGCTCGCGCGCCTCCTCGACGAGCCGGCGCGCCGGCGGCTGACTGCGCAGGTGCGGGCGATGTGGCCGCCCGGACCGCACGCGCTCGCCGCCGCAGCCGTCAAGACGATCGCGGCCGTCGAGGGACGGTCGCGTCAGCTCGTCAGCGCGTTCGTCGCGCCTGACAATACGATGGGGACGCGCGCGCGGACCGCCGCCGTGCCGATCAGACTCGGCGCGGCCGGCGTGATTGAAACGGTGATCCCGGAATTGAGCCTTGTCGAGCGCGTTGCGCTCGACAACGCGA
>DASQHH010000678.1:0-12391 GCA_035632195.1 Vicinamibacterales bacterium | reverse complement strand
CGCAGGAGGTTCAGCTGCAGCTCTTCGAGCGCGTCCGGTGGAATCCGCACCTCGGCGAACGATCCGAAGCCGGTGTTGATGCCGTACGCCGGTTCGGCGCCCTGCGCCCGCCGATCGACCACCGCCCGCGACGCGTTGACGCGCGCCCGCGCGGCGTCGGCCAGCGCCACGCCTTCGCTGCGGTCCGCAATCGCCACGAGTCGTTCGATCGTCAGCGAAGATCCGTCGAGGATCACCATCGGTTAGAATCTTACCCCTCTATGAATCTCGCCGTGCTCGGCGCGCAGTGGGGCGACGAAGGCAAAGGGAAGATTGTCGATCTCCTCACGCCGCACTTCTCGATCGTCGCGCGGTACCAGGGCGGCCACAACGCCGGCCACACCGTCTACGTCAACGGGACCAAGTTCGTCCTCCGGCTCATCCCGTCGGGCATCCTGCACCGCGGCATCACGTGCGTCATCGGCAACGGCGTGGTCGTCGACCCGCAGGCGCTGTTCGCCGAAGTCGACGAGCTGATCAAGAACGGCATCGACGTCGACAACCGCATCGTCGTCTCCGACAAGGCGCACCTGATCCTGCCGTATCACCGCGACCTCGACCTGCTGTCCGAGGCGCGGCGGGGCGAGCGCAAGATCGGGACGACGTCGCGCGGGATCGGTCCGGCGTACGAAGACAAGATCGCGCGGCGCGGCATCCGCGCAGGCGACCTCGCCGACCCCGCGGGACTCGAGCAGAACATCCGCGACAACGTCACCGCGCGCAACCGCCTCGTCCAGGACAGCACGATGGACTGGAAGCCGGTGCTCGACCAGGTGCTCAGGCTCGCCGAGCGGATGCGTCCGTGGATCCGCGACGTGTCGGTCCTTCTGAACGACGCGATGCGCGACGGCCGGTCGATTCTGTTCGAGGGCGCGCAGGGCACGCTGCTCGATATCGACCACGGCACGTATCCGTACGTCACCTCGTCGAACGCGTCGGTCGGCGGCGTCTGCACGGGACTCGGCATTCCTCCAAAGGCGATCGGCCGCGTGCTCGGCGTGGCCAAGGCGTACACGACACGCGTCGGCGAAGGGCCGCTTCCGACGGAGCTGCTCGGCGACATGGGAAACCGCCTGCGGGAAAGCGGTCAGGAGTACGGAGCCGTCACCGGACGTCCGCGCCGCTGCGGCTGGTACGACGCCGTCGCCGTCCGGTACGCGGTCCGCATCAACGGGCTCGACGGCCTCGCGCTCACCAAGCTCGACGTGCTCGACGGCCTCGAGGAGATTCCAATCTGCACCGCCTACCGGTGCGGCGGCCGGAGGCTGACGGATTTTCCGTCCGACATCCTGCAGCTCGCGGCGTGCGAGCCGGTCTACGAGACGATGCCGGGCTGGGCAGGGAAGACGGCGGGCGTGCGGCGATTCGACGACCTGCCCGAAGCGGCGCGCCGCTATATCAAGAAACTCGAGGAGGTGAGCGGCGTGCAGGCAGCAGTCATCTCCACAGGGTCCGAGCGCGACGATACGATTCTGCGCGACTCTGTATTGCGGATTGCGGATTGATGATTGCGGATTGATTGGTGATTGGCGAATGCAGGGTTCTTCAATCTGCAGTCATCAATCGTCAATCCGGAATCAGGCGCGGTGCCGGGTGCAGAACGCGTCGACGGCGGCGGCATCGGCGCCGATGAACTCGATGCCCGCCCGGTAGCGCGGGCCGCTGCCAGGCGGGATTTCGAACGAGGCCCACGCCACCGATCCGTTGAACCGCAGGTTGGCGTTCTCGTCGCTCAGTCCGATGCGGACGCGCTGGTTCGGCTTCAGCGCGCTCGGAGAGACGACCTGCGCGCCGACGGTCGACAGATCGACGAGTACCGACGCGCTGCCGTCCAGCAGGATGTCGACCTTTGGCTGAATTTTGTAGCGCGGCGCGCGCCGCGTGCCGGTCTGGTCCAGTACCGGCGCGCTTGCCGGCGCCGGCGCGGCAATCGTGGCCGCCGGCGCGCCGGAGGGTGCGGCGACCGCCGTGGCGGGAGCGGCAGACGGCGCGGGCGCCGCAGGTCCGGCTGCCGGCTGCGGCGGCGCGGGCGGCGGTCCTGCGCCCTTCTGAATCACGCGGACGAAGTCGCTGTCGTGGGCGCGCCCCCGGATTTCCGCGCTCGCCTGGGTCGGGTCGGCCTTGATGCGGTTGATCAGCGCGGCGCCGCGCGGGCTGGCCGCGAACAACTTCTCCAGGGCCACCAGATACGGGCGGCGCTGGGTAATGGCTTCGAGCGCGCGCAGCGCCTCGGCGTCCGAGAACGTCAGCACCTCGCCGTTGGCGCCCGACCGCTCCTTCAGGATTGGGAGCAGATCGCTCGCGCCGATGATGATGGTGCAGGGCTGAGTCGAGGCCACGGTCGGACAGTATAACCATTGCATCGCAGGAATGCCGAATGCCTGAATTCCGAGACGTCACGGTCGGCGACCTTCTGACCCGACTGGCCGCGAGCCTGCCGGAGCGCGAGGCGCTCGTGTACGCCTCCGGACCGCGTTACACATTCGCTGGTCTGGAGCGCGAAGTGCGCACGATTGCGCGGGGGCTTGCCGCCGCCGGCATCGAGCGAGGCGAACGCGTCGTCCTCTGGGCGACCAACGTGCCGGAGTGGGTCGTGCTGCAGTTCGCGCTCGCGAAACTCGGCGCGATTCTGGTGACCGCCAACACTTCCCTGCGCGCCAGCGAGATCGACTACCTCCTCCGACAGAGCGAGGCCGCCACGCTCGTGACGATCCAGGGCTTCCGCGACGTCGACTACCTCGGGGAGCTCGCCAGAAGCGCGTCGGTGCGGGCGCTCAAACGCATCATCTTTATAGGCGGACGACACGCTGTTGCGCCCGCGCCTCTAGCCGGCCCGGCTTGGATCCGGTATGCCGAGCTCCGCACACGGGCGGAACAGGTGTCCGACGCCGAATTGCACGCGCGCGAACGGCAGGTGGGCGTCGACGACGTGATCAACATGCAGTACACGTCGGGAACAACCGGCTTTCCCAAGGGCGTGATGCTCTCGAGCCGCAACATCGTCAATAACGGCCACGCGCTCGGACGCGAGCTTGCCTATACGCCGGCGGACCGCCTCTGCCTCTGCGTACCGCTGTTCCACTGTTTCGGCTGCGTCATCGGCGTGCTCGGCGCGTACACCCATGGGGCGTGCCTCTGCGTCGTCGAGACGTTCGACCCGAAGAAGGTGCTCGAGATGATCCATGGCGAGCGGTGCACGGCGATCTACGGCGTGCCGACCATGTTCATCGCGGAGCTCGAGCAGCCGGACTTCGCGCGGTACGACCTGACGTCGATGCGCACCGGCGTGATGGCGGGCGCACTGTGTCCGGAGCCGCTGATGCGGCGCGTGATGACCGACATGCACATGCCGGAGATCACCATCGCGTACGGTATGACCGAGTCGTCTCCGGGCATCACCATGACGCCGCGTGATTCGACGATCGCGAACCGGTCGCAGACGGTCGGCACCGTGCTTCCGGAGCTCGAGGTGAAAATCGTCGATCCCGCCACGGGCGCGGCGCGCGCGACGGGCGAACGCGGCGAACTGTGCTGCCGCGGCTACAACGTCATGAAGGGCTACTACAACAATCCCGACGCGACGCGCGCCGCCATCGACGGCGACCGCTGGCTGCACACGGGCGACGAGGCCAGCATCGACGCGGAGGGGTACGTCCGGATTACGGGGCGCATCAAGGACATCATCATCAGGGGCGGCGAGAACATCGCCCCCAAGGAAATCGAGGACCGTCTCCGCGAACACCCGGCCGTCGCCGACGCGTACGTCTACGGCATGCCGGACGCGTTCTTCGGCGAAACGGTCGCGGCCGCGGTGCGCAGAAAGCACGACGCGGTGACGGCTGAGGAATTGACTGCGTTCTGCGCGGACGCCCTCGCGAAGTTCAAGGTGCCGCGCTACGTCAGGTTCGTGTCAGAGTTCCCGATGACCGCGTCGGGAAAGATTCAGAAGTTCAAGCTCCGCGAGGAGCATCAGAAGATTCTGGCGTCCTGAATCGGCCACCAGCGGACCTTCACCTTGCCGACGATGTACTTCTTCGGCACGGGCCCCCAGTGGCGGCTGTCCGAGCTGTTGTTGCGGTGGTCGCCCATGACGAAGTAGTAGCCCGGCTTGACCGTCTCGGGCCCGAAGTCGTCGTGGCTGCGGAATTCCGGCGGCACGTAGTCGTCGCGCAGCGGCAGGTCGTTGACGTACACGCGGCCGTCGACGATGCGGACGGTGTCGCCTTCCTTGGCGATGACCCGCTTCACGAACATCTTGTCGGGATTGAGCGGGTAATAGAGCATCACGATGTCGCCGGGGCGCGGCTCGCCGAGCTCGTAGACGAGCTTGTTCACGATGAGCCGGTCGTGATCTTCGAGCGTGGGCGCCATGCTCAGCCCGTCGACACGGGCGACCTGGAATCCGAACGTCACGATGAGCGTCGCGTACACCGCGGCGGACACGAGCGTCTGCACGCCCGAAATGATTTCGAGCGCCATCCGCTTCCAGGGGTTGACGCTGGGCTGCGTCTCGACCGGCGCCGGTTCGGGCGATGCCGGCGCGGCAATCACTTCTGGGACCTCGGGCGCAGCGGGCGCGCGCGACGCGAACTCGAACAGCGGTGCCTGGACTTCTTGAAGGTCGTTCGGCTCGGGCGTAGAGATGATGTCGTGTTCGCTCATTGAAGACGCGCTGACCCTCTCAGAATACCACGTCCAAACGAAAAGCCCGTGCGGGCGCGTGCTATACTCAGGCCCTCTCCTGCGCGTGCGGCAAGGTTCCCAGCTCCTTCCGCGACAAGAGGCCCCATGGCCTGTTTTGCCGGTGATCCCCGTCTACGGAGGACGTTGATGATGCGTAATGCCCGAATTCTGAGCGTGCTGCTCGCCATCGGCCTGTGCTGCGCCGCGACGGTCCAGGCGCAGCAGTCGACCAGTGCCGTGCCGTCGACATACTACGTGTCGGTCGACGCCGGCGCGTCGCTGGGACACAGCTCCGACGCGTTCATCGGTGGCGAAGCGGGCATGCACTGGCGGGACATGTGGGACTTCTTCCTCGAGGGCGGGCACATCGGCAACGTCGCCACGTCCGACTTCACCGATCGCGGGACGCTCATCGCCAACGCGGTCGGCGCGACCGCGAGCTCGGTGCAGAAGGCGAACTTCGTTAACATCGGCGTCCGCTATCACTCGCCGATCGCAGAGCGGTGGGACGGCTACGTCATGCTCGGGGGCGGGTTCGTGCGCGTTTCGAACGATACGGTGCTCAGCGTCAACGGCACGGCCGTGGATCCGGCGAGCCTGGGCGTTCAGTTCGGGGCCGACCTGAACGGCTCGGTCAGCACCGGCGACGTCGTCTTCGGCGTCGGCGCGACGCGTGACTTCATGCAGCGGTACTACATCGACCTCAGCTACCGCTACGGGCGCACGTTCACCAAGAGCGACGCGGACGGCAATACGATCGTGCCCGGCTTGAACATCCAGCGTGTGCAGGTCGGCGTCGGCATCCGGTTCTGATCGGCCTTAGTCGACCAGCTGCGCCTGGACGATGAACCGGCGCGGCGCGTGGCCGATGAACTCGAACGGATAACAGGTGACGAGCGTCACCGTCGGCTGCGGTGTCGCGTCGAGGACGTACACATCGTCCGGGCCGACGATCTTCGTGCTGGTCACACGATAGTCGTGCGTGCCGTTCGCGGTCGTGAGCGTCAGCCGATCGCCATCGTGGACGCGGCGCAGCGGACGGAAGATCGTGTCGCGGTGTCCGGCGATCCCGATGTTGCTGTGCGCGCCGGTATCGTCCGGAAAGGACGTGTCCTCGATGTGCCCCGCGCCGCGTCGCAGCGTGTCGTCGTCGCTGCCTTCGAGAACGGTCGCGGTCAGCCCGATCGTCGGCATCTCGAGCCGCGCCAGCCACGTGCCCGCGGCCGGCGCGGGCGAGGCCGACGCCCGCGAGGGACTGCCTGCATCGCCCGGCAGCGCTTTCGAGACGTCGACGTACTGATGGGGAATCGGCAGCGATCTCACGAAGCGCGCTTCGATCATCTGGGCTGCGACGTAGACGCCGAGCACGACGCCGGCAGTGAGCAGCACCCGCTCGGTCCACAACAGAACCAGGCCCCGTTTCATCGTTGAGCTCCCTCGCGTCCCGCGAAGTAGCCCGGGCGCGTGCGGACGTCGAGGTGCATGCTGTCAGGCGGATCGATCACGACCCGGATGCGGTGGAATGCGCCGTCGCGAACCGGCGGGGCATAGCCGATCGTGTAGCCGCTCCGGATTTCCCGCGCGATGTGCTCGCACGCCGTGAGCAGCGGACCGGCGGACTCCGGCAGAAACCGTTCGCCTCCAGTCGTCTTCGCCAGCTGCTTCAACAGGCGGGGATTGCGGTCCGGGTCGCCCTCGTCGAACAGTCCGATCGTGTAGATTGCGGCGTTCGACTTGCGCGCGCGCGCGAGGACGGAATCGAGCGTCGCCCGGCTGGCATTGTCGCCGCCGTCGCTGATCACGACCAGGGCTTTGCGCGGACGCGTGCCGCTGTCCAGCCGATCGAGCGCGGCATCCAGCGCATCGTAAAGCGCCGTCCGTCCGATGGGCCGGATCGCCGCCAGCGCGCGGGCCAGCGACTCGTGGTCGCTCGCCAGCAGGAACCGGCGATCGGGCAGCAGATCGCGCACGTCGTCGTTGAACTGCATCGCGAAGAGCTCGTCGTCCGGATTGCTCGAGCGCGCGAACGCGAACGCGCCCGCGACGACCTCGCCCACCTTCGGGCCCATGCTGCCGCTCGCGTCGACGACGAGCCCGATCGTGACCGGCGTGTCCTCGTTGCTGAAGAAGTCGATCGCGACGCGGCGTCCGTTGTCGAAGACCGCAAACCGCTCACGCGGCAGATCCGACACGTACGTGCCATGTTTGGAGCTGACCACGACCGGAAGGACGACGAGTTCGGACGAAGAACTGCGGAAGAGCGGCTGCGGCGGCTCTTGGCGCTCCTGCGGAAGGACGCCGGCGAAGGCGGCGAGAAGGATGGCGAACGCCCGCATCGGGGTACCGCGGGACGGGAAGAAGGCCCGTCCCGCGAATGGTACTACTTCCGAAGCGCGCGCAGCGAGAGGCCGCCGCCGAGGCAGAGGCCGGCGAGCAGCTGGAAGAGCGGCAGCTCGCCCGCTGTACGCGGCAGGTGGCGCTTCGACTGGCCGCTGGTGCCGGTCGCGGTGGTCGTCTGCGGACTCACGTTGCGGCCGGTGGCGGTGTTCGCCGGCGCGGGACTCGGCTCGGTGGTCGTCAGCCTCGGCGCGGTCGTTGTGGCCGGCTTCGCGGTCTGCGTCGTGTTCGCGCCGCTGACCTCGCCGTTTTCGTTGACGCGGGCGACCTTGGCGTTCTTCATCGCGGCGCGGTCCGTGTCGGAACCGGTCGTGCTGGCGCTCGTGTCGCTTGCCAACACGCCTTCATGCGTGGCCCTGGCGATCTGCGTGGCCTGGCTCTTCGGGTAGACGAACTCCTCGCCGATCCGCTGACCCGGATACCACCACGCTTTGACCGCGCGCGGGACGCCGGCCGGGCTCTCACGGAACATCACGATGTTGTCGCTGGGGGTGTCGAGCCGGTCGTTGGGAATCGTCATGAACATCGAGTAGATCTTTTTCTCGTCCTTGTCGCGCACCATGACGATGTGGCGCGCATTGTCCGGATCGGCGAGCTGGAAGAGATACGTTCCGGCCGGCAGTGTCGCGCCGGGAACCTGCACGGGTCCGCTGAACGTCAGAAACGTCCGCTTGTTCCATTCGTCGGCGCGAGCGCCGGGCGCGAGGAGCGCGACCATTGCAACCGCGCAACATATCGTAGTGATTACACGCATGAGCATTGCCTCCCTTGATATCACCACGGAAGACTGCACGTTGTGTGCCCGCACGCGGCCGAGGCGGCAAACGGTTGAGGCCTGACTTTTGCAGCCGCCGGGTTGTGCGCGCCCAGGCCTCCATCCTTATCGCGGACGACGACGAGATCAGCGCGCGATACCTGAAGCGTTTGCTGACGCGGGAGGGGCATCAGGTGTCGGTGGTGTCGACGGCGGAAGAGGTGCTCGAGCTCTGCCGAAATCGACCGCCCGACATCGTCGTGCTCGATTTGCTGACGCCCGACGGTCAGGGCTTCGAAGTCTGTCGACGGCTGAAAGCACAGGCGCAGACGCGCTTCGTGCCGGTCGTCATCGTCACGTCGGACGTGGATCGCGCCGACCGACTTCAAGGAATCAACGCCGGCGCCGACGAATTCCTCTGCAAGCCGTTCGATTCGGCGGAGCTGCACGCGCGCATCCAATCGCTGGTCAGACTGAAATGGCAGACCGACGAGCTCGAATCGGCGGAAGCCGTTCTGCTCGGCCTCGGCGCGACGATCGAGGCGCGCGATCCGTGTACGAACGGGCACTGCCAGCGGCTCGCCAACTACGCGACGGCGCTCGGCAAGTGGCTCGGCCTCGACGATTCCGACCTCGCGGCACTCGCGCGCGGCGGGTTCCTGCACGACATCGGAAAGATCGCGGTTCCCGACCGAGTGCTGCTGAAGGACGGCGCGCTCGACCGTGAGGAATCGCGGGTGATGCGCGAGCATCCGGTTGTCGGCGACGCGCTCTGCTCGGGCATGCGCTCGTTGCAGAAGGTTCGACCGATCGTCCGGCATCATCACGAACGCCTGGACGGCACCGGCTATCCGGACGGACTGCGCAGTTCCGCCGTCCCTCTGCTCGCTCAGGTCGTCAGCATCGTCGACGTCTTCGACGCGCTCACGACCGAGCGGCCGTACCGGCCGGCGCGCCCGCGCGCGGAAGCCTTCGAGGTGCTCGCGCACGAGGCGAAGAAGGGCTGGCGCGATCGCGCGCTGGTCGATGCGTTCGTCGAAGTCGGCACGGCGGAGGCTTCGGCTCCGGACGATGCGCGCTGACCCTGACTGTTCACCGACGCCCACTCACGGGGCATGTCGCTTGCAGCCCGTGCCCAACTCGGGAGGGTTCGCATGGCGAAGTACGGCAAGAAAGCGCAGAGCAAGGTCAAGCGCGCGATGCACGAGCGCAAGCATGGCACGCTGCGCTCCGGCCGTTCCGGAAGGAAAGTCACGAGCCGTAAACAGGCGATCGCGATCGGCTTGAGCGAAGCCCGGCGCGCGGGAGGCAAGGTTCCGCGCAAACGCCGGGGCGGCCGCAAGAAGTAGGGCGGGGCGCTATACTCCAGCCCGATGCGTCCGGTCATCGGGTTGCTGCTCGCCATTGTGTCGCTGTCAGCCGCCGCCGACTCCACCGGCTTCACGATCGGCGCTCTGCGGCGCGACGGCGTCGTCATTCCCTTCGCCGCGTACGACGGGAAGCACTGGTCGGCTCGATGGCCGGCGCCCCTCAAAGAACCGGAAGTCCCCATCAATCTGCGCAGCGTGCCGTCGCGGTGGTGGGGTCCGCAGGGCGAGCTCGATACCTGGCAGACGTGGATCGACAGCCGCGCCGGCGCTCCGATCCATGTCCTGCAGCCGGACGTGGTCGAGGCGCACTGCGTGCGGCAGGTCGGTCTGCGGACCGACTACCGGTCCGCCCAGCCGCCGGCGCCGCCCGACGTGCAGCCGTACCCGAAGGACGGTCTCGCTATTTCACCAACACAGTCCCTCGAACCGATTGAGATCATCGAAGCTGCGGCGCCGCAACTCGCGGGGCTCGCGCCCGTCCTTCGCGAGGCGTTCAATCGCGAGGAAACGTCCACCGCGGAGCACTTCCACCATCCGGTCGACCGCAAGATCCGCGATGCCATCGCGCCGGAGGTCGAAGCCGTTTACGCGTTCGGCCAGGCGCCGCGCATTTACTACGTCGAGGCGCACCGCTCGTACGGCATGGTCGAGACCGACGGCCACTGGCCGTTCGACAATTCGCCGCAGTGCGGCATGGCTTATGGAACCGGCTGGTTCGCGCGCGACGAGAAAGGCTTCCGGGCGCTCGACGTGTCGGTCCGCATCGTGCCCTGCGACAAATACGGCGCCACGTACATGCTGCCGTTCGGCGCGATGCACCTCGGCACCCGCACCTTCTGGATCGCGCAGTTCTCCGGCTGGGACCACGAGCGCTACGTTGTGGTGGACATCAGCGGAAGAGCGATTGAAGCCGTCGTCAACGCATGGGGTGGAGGATGCTGAAGCGTCTCGCCGTCGCCGTCTTGCTCGTCGTCGCGTTCGGTCTGTCAGGTTCATCCAGGGCGCGCTCCGTACCGGCCTCTCAGCCCGCGGACGGGCTCTGGGACACGGGGACGTTCTCGATTCTTGGTTTCGATCCGGACACGGGCGAAGTCGGCGCCGCGGTGCAGTCCCGCGTGTTCTCGGTCGGCAACGGCGTGCTCTGGGCGGACGCGACTGCCGGCGTCGCGGCAACGCAGGCGATCGTGGACGTCGGATACGGACCAAAGGCGCTCGAACTGCTGAAGAAAGGGATGGCGCCGGCCGCGATCATCAAGCAGATCTGGGACAACGATCCCGATCCGCTGCCGGAGCAGTGGTCGAAGCAGGGACGCCAGTTCGCCGTGATGAACCTGAAGGGCGAGTACGCCGCGTTCACCGGACCGAAAGCGACCGACTGGGCAGGCCACAAAGGCGGGAAGTACTGCACTGCGCAGGGCAACATCCTCGCCGGTCCTGCCGTCGTGGCGAACATGGTCGACGCGTTCGAGACCACGAAGGGCCATCTCTCGCAGCGGCTGGTCGCGGCGCTGGAGGGCGGGCAGGTCGGCGGCGGCGACAAGCGCGGACAACAGTCCGCGGCGCTCGTCATCGTCAAGAAGGACTGCGGTGTCTGGCTGCACAACGACACGATTCTGCGCTTGCAGGTGGACGACAGCGAAGCGCCGATCGCGGAGCTGCGGCGGATCGTCGAGAAATGGAATCAGCGGCGTCCGCGGAGCGTGACGGGCTGCGCCGCGCGCTGACCGGTCGCGATTACGACTGTTCTTCCCAGACGCGGCATAATTCGACGATGACGCGGACGGCGTCCTCCATGTCCTGGACGGACACCCACTCGAGCCGCGAGTGGAAATTGTGCTCCCCCGCGAACAGATTCGGCGTCGGCAGACCCATGAAGGAGAGTCGTGAGCCGTCCGTGCCGCCGCGGATCGGCGAGGACCGGGGTGCGAGCCCGCACCGGCGAATGGCTTCGCGCGCGTGGTCGACGACCTGCGGGTGCCGATCGAGGACCTCGCGCATGTTCCGGTACTGCTCCTGGATGTCGATCTCGACGCGCGTCCCGGTCCACTCGGCGGCGGCTTCGCGGGCGAGCGCCGAGACGAGCGCGGCTTTGTCCGCGAGCTTCGCCGTCACGAAGTCGCGGACGATCAGGGTAACCGTCGTCCGGTCCACGCTCGCCTGCATCGCGTACGGGTGGACGAAGCCGTCGTAGCCGTTCGTTGTTTCCGGCGACAGACCGCGCGGCAGCCGCGCGACGAACGCCGCCGCCGTCTTGATCGCGTTGACCATGCGTCCCTGCGCGTAGCCGGGATGCGTATTGAATCCCTGGAACGCGACGGTCATCTGATCGGCTGAGAAGCTCTCGCTCTCGATTTCGCCGCGCTCGCCGCCGTCCATGGTGTAGGCGCAGGCCGCGCCAAAACGCGCCACATCGAAGTGCTTCGTGCCCCGGCCGATCTCTTCGTCCGGTGTAAACGCGATCCGCACGGGACCGTGCGGGATGTCGCAGTGGGCCATCAGGTGCGCGGCGGCGGCAACGATCTCCGCGACGCCCGCCTTGTCGTCGGCGCCGAGCAGCGTCGTCCCCGACGCGGTGACGATGTCGCGGCCCATCTGCTGTTCGAGCGCCGGGTTTTCGGAGAGCCGGATGACTGCGCCCGCGGCGTCGGGCAGCACCAGGTCGCGCCCGTCGTACTGGCGGTGGACGATCGGTGCGACGCCGGAACCGCTCATTTCCGGCGACGTGTCGACGTGCGCGACGAACCCGATGGTCGGCACGCCCGCCTTCTTCGTTGTCGCCGGAATCGTCGCCATGACATAGCCGTGGGCGTCGACGCCGGCATCCTCCAGGCCAATCGCGCGCAGCTCGTTCGCCAGATCATTCAGGAGGGCCAGCTGTCCCGGCGTGCTCGGATACGAATCGGACTTGTCGTCGGAACGCGTGTTGTAGCGCACGTACCGGAGGAATCGGTCCAGGACGTCAGACATAAGATTCGGCTCGGCTAAAGCCTCGCCCTCCGACCGCGGCTCGGCCCTGGCCCTCCGGCGTGGAGCGCGAGCCTTCAGGCGAGCGGAATGAACGTCGCATGGAGCAGCCTGACCGCGGCGTCGAGGTTGGCGCGGTCGATCATCCAGGTGATGCGGAAGGACGACGTCGCGACGCCGTGGA
>DASQHH010000677.1:0-1787 GCA_035632195.1 Vicinamibacterales bacterium | reverse complement strand
AATTGACGATGGAGCGGCTGCAAAAGATTCTGTCGAAGGCGGGAATCGCGTCGAGGCGCGCGAGCGAGAAGCTGATGCTCGAGGGGCGCGTGACGGTCAATGGCGCGACGGTCACCGAGCTTGGTTCGAAGGCCGATCCCGCTCGTGACGACATCCGCGTCGACGGCCGGCGCATCAAGGTCGAGGAACGGCGCGTTTACCTGTTGGTCAACAAGCCGCGCGGGTACGTCACGACGCGATCCGACCCGCAGCGACGGCCAACGGTGGTGGATCTGATTGGCAGCGGCGCGTACATCTATCCGGTCGGACGGCTCGACTATGACTCCGAAGGTCTGCTGCTGATGACCAACGACGGCGATCTCGCCGCCAGGCTGACGCATCCCCGCCACGGCGTGCCGCGGGTGTACGAGGCGCGCGTGCTCGGCGTGCCGGATGCGCACGATCTCTCCCGTCTGTCCCGCGGCATCGTCATCGACGGCCGGCGGACGGCACCGGCCACGGTGAGGCTGCTCGGGCAGAACCGGGACGGTTCGGGCTCGACGCTGGAACTGACGCTCCGCGAAGGGCGCAACCGCCAGGTACGCAAGATGTGCGAGGCGATCGGGCATCCGATCGACACGCTGAGGCGCGTCGCCATCGGCCCGATTCGCGATCGCCGGTTGAAGCCCGGTCAGTGGCGCGACTTGACCGACGACGAGGTCCGAAGGCTAATGGACCTGTCCGTCGCTGTCCGGCTCCTCTGATGGCAGCGCATCATCGGGCGTGGGCTGTTCGATGAGGATCGGCGTTTCGAGCCCGAGCGCCTCGGCCATGTCTTCCACCTTCGGCAGGTCGGAGAGGTCGTTCAGCCCGAACCGGATCAGAAACTCCTTCGTCGTCGCGTAGAGGAACGGCCGTCCGACGACCTGCTTGCGCCCCACGATCTTGATCAGATGACGCTCGAGCAAGGTGTTCAGGACGCCTGACGTGTTGACGCCGCGTACCTCGGTGATTTCGAGCGCCGTGATCGGCTGCCGGTAGGCGATGACCGCGAGCGTTTCGAGCCCCTGGACCGTGAGCTTCTGCGTCGAACGCTCGTTGAACAGACGCCGAACCCACTCGTGCAGGTCGGGTCGCGTCGCAATCTGGTAGCCGCCGGCCACTTCCACGAGCTGGAGTCAGCCGGGACGATCGTAGTCCTTCTTCAGTTCCACGATGGAGGCCTGGACGTCTTCCTTCGGCTCGCTGTCGAGGAGTTTGCAGATCTGCTTGAGCGTCAGCGGATCGGGCGACGCGAACACCAGCGCCTCGACGATCGCCTTCACTTCGGCTGTCGCACGGGGAGCTTCCTGCCCGTCCCGACCGTCCAGCCCGTCCTGCCCGTTCTGTCCGTTCTGTCCGTTGCTGTTACTCACGATGTGTCTCCGGATCGCCGATCGGATGCGGTGCATCGGCGGGCCGCGCGCGCTTATAGACGCGGATCGGCCCGAAGCTGGTCGATTGGAACACGCGAATCAATTTGAGGCGAATCATTTCGAGCAGGGCCAGGAACGTGACGATCAGGCCGCTGCGCTCGGAGACGTCGCCGAAGAGATCCTCGAAGCCGCACGCCTCGGTTTCCGAGAGCCGCGCGAGCAGCTGCTCGATGCGCGTCTCGACGGACATCTGTTCGGGCGGCAGCAGCACGCGCGGCCGCAGCTTCGCGCGCTGCACGACGGCTTGAAACGCGGACAGCAGGCTGAAGAGATCGACCTCGAGCTCGGGCTCGTAGTCGTCGCCGGCAATGGCGGCGACGCGCTCGTCAGGGC
>DASQHH010000676.1:0-3691 GCA_035632195.1 Vicinamibacterales bacterium | reverse complement strand
CACAGGCGGATGATGTCCGCGCCGCTCTCCTTGATGACGGTCGCAGGCTCGAGCGCGTTGCCCACCGACTTCGACATCTTCTTCCCGTCGACGTCGATCAGGAATCCGTTGGTGACGACTTCCTTGAACGGCGGCCGTCCGCGGGTGCCGAGCCCGACCATCAGCGAGCTCTGGAACCAGCCGCGGTGCTGGTCGCTCCCTTCGAGATAGATGTCCGCCGGCCATGTCAGCTCGGGCCACACCGACAGCACCGCCTCGTGGCTCGACCCCGAATCGAACCAGACATCGAGGATGTTCATCTCGCGCTCGAAGGCGGTTCCCCTGCACTTCGGGCACTCGAGATCCTTCGGGACGAACTCCTCGAGCGGCCGCTCGTACCAGGAATCGGCGCCGTGCTGCTCGTACACCGACGCGGCCTGCGCGACGAGCGCCGGCGTCAGGATCGCCTCGCCGCATTTCGTGCAGTCGACGGCTGGGATCGGCACACCCCACGCGCGCTGGCGCGAGATGCACCAGTCGGGGCGGTTCGCGACCATGTTGTAGATGCGGTCGTGGCCCCAGGAGGGAATCCACTGCACCTCGTGATCGATCGCGTGAAGCGCTGCAGCCCGCAGCGTGCGCTTGCCGAGCCCCTTCGACTCGCTCGGAGCTTTCGCTTCGCGGTCCAGCGCGATGAACCACTGCGACGTCGCGAGGAAGATCACGGGATTGTGGCAGCGCCAGCAATGGGGATACGTGTGCGCGAACGCCTCGCGATGCCACAGCCGGCCGCGCGCCTTCAGCGCTTCTTCGACCTTCGGGTTCGCGTCGAAGACCCGCTGGCCGCCGAAGAGCTCCACGGTGTCGAGGAAGTGGCCCGCCGGTCCAATCGGCGCATAGATCTCGAGGCCGTAACGCATCCCCGTCGCGAAGTCGTCCGCGCCGTGTCCGGGCGCCGTGTGCACCGCTCCGGTGCCCGCGTCGAGCGTCACGTACTCGCCGAGCACGCCGAGCGACTGGCGCGCGTAGAGCGGATGCTGAAAGCGAATCCGCTCGAGCTGTTCGCCCTTCATCTTCGCGACGGGCGCCCCGAACGGCCTGCCGACGGCGGTCGAGACCTTCTCGGCGAGCCCCTCCGCGACGATGATCGTCGTGGCTTTTCCGTCGACTCCGTCGACCATGTAGGCCGCGTAGTCGAACTCTGGATGAAAGGCGACCGCGAGATTCGACGGGATCGTCCACGGGGTCGTCGTCCAGATCAGAACCGAAACGTCGTGTCCTTTGAGGGCAGGGACGCGCGACGCGAGCTCGTGCGCGCTCGACGGATCGAGCGGGAACTCGACGTAGATCGACGGCGACGTGTGGTTCTCGTACTCGACTTCCGCCTCCGCCAGCGCCGTGCGGCAGTGGATGCACCAGTGCACCGGCTTCTTGCCCTTGTAGACGAGATCCTGCTCGACGAACTTTCCCAACGCGCGCGCGATCGCCGCCTGGTACTTGAAGTTCATCGTCAGGTACGGCGCGTCCCAGGTGCCGAGCACGCCGAGCCGCTGGAACTGATCGCTCATCGTGCCGACGAAGCGCTCGGCGTACGCGCGGCACGCGCGGCAGAAGTCCGCCGTCGACATGCTGCGCTTCTTCGGCCCGAGCTCGCGGTCGACCTTCAGCTCGATCGGCAGGCCGTGGCAGTCGTAGCCGACGACATACGGCGCGTCGAAGCCGGCCATCGACTTGGACTTGACCACCAGCTCCTTGAGGATCTTGTTGAGCGCCGTGCCCATGTGGATGTTGCCGTTGGCGTACGGCGGGCCGTCGTGCAGCACGAATTTCGGCGCGCCCTCCTCACGCCGGCGGGCCCGGATCTTCCCGTAGAGGTCCATCCGCTGCCAGCGCTCGAGCGTCTGCGGCTCGGACGTCGGCAGGTTGGCCTTCATCGGAAAGTCGGTGCGCGGCAGGTTGACGGTGTCCTTCCACTCCGGCATGGGTATCCTTCGATTTTATAATGAACGGATGCCTGGAGCCCCGGGAGCCGTGACCGAGACGCGGCTCGACAACGGACTGAAGGTCCTCGTGCAGGAGGAGCACACGGCGCCGCTGGCGTCCGTGTGGTGCTGGTACCGGGTCGGCTCGAAGGACGAGCGTCCGGGGCTGACCGGCATCTCGCACTGGGTCGAGCACATGAATTTCAAAGGCACGACCAACATCCCGCGCGACCAGGTGAAGGGCATCATCGAGCAGTTCGGCGGGAGCTGGAACGGCTACACGTGGATCGACCAGACGACGTACCTCGAGACGGCCACGCGGGACGCGCTCGACCGGATGCTCTTTATCGAATCCGAACGCATGGCCAACTGCCTGTATCACCCCGATGACTGCGAGTCCGAGCGGACCGTCATCATCTCCGAGCTCCAGGGTGGCGAAAACGATCCCGATCAGCTCCTCGACCAGGAGCTGACGGCCACGGCGTTCAAGGCGCACCCGTATCGCCACCCGACGATTGGCTGGCTCTCGGATCTGCAGGCCATGAGTCGCGACGATCTGTATTCGTACTACCGCCGCTACTACGTCCCCAACAACGCGACCCTCGTCGTCGTCGGCGACGTGGAGACGGACGCTGCGCTGAGGCGCGTCGCGCACTATTTCGGCGGCATCAAACCCGGCGCTGAAGTGCCGCGGCTGCGCACAATCGAGCCGGAGCAGACCGGCGAGCGTCGATTGACGATCCGCAAGCCCGGCACGACCGCGTATCTCAAGGCCGGTTTCCACGCTCCGGCGCTGGGCGATGCCCATTTCTTTCCGCTCGCGATCCTCGACGCGGTGCTGACCGGCGCGAAGGGCCTCAATCTGTGGTCCAGCTTCCGCGTGCCGGCCCCGCAGCGCAGCACGCGGCTGTATCGCGCGCTCGTCGAGGGCGGCCTCGCCTCGGCGGTGAACGGCGCGCTGCTGCCGACCGAGCAGCCGTTCCTCTACACAATCTCCGTGACGGCCACCGACGGGACCGCTCTGTCGGCCGTGGAGTCCGTGCTGATCGAGGCGCTCGATCGCATCCAGCGCGAGGGCGTCACCGGCGCCGAGCTGGCAAAGGCGAAAGCGCAGCTGCGCGCGCGCCTTGTCTTCGATCGCGACAGCGTCACGAACATCGCGCATCAGCTCGGCTACTTCGAAACGATCGCGAGCGCAAACGAGGTCGCCTTGCTGCCGGAGAGAATCACGGCCGTCACGCTGGAGCAGGCCGCCGACGCGGCGCGCCATGTGCTGAGGCCGTCGAACCGCACGCTCGGCTGGTTTGAGCCGTCGCGTTCCGCGACGGAACTTTCGAGTCTGAAGTCTGAAGCCTGACTTGCCTCTCAACCCTCTCCGCACACAGCTCGGCAACGGCGTGGTGGTGCTCGCGAAGCGGACGGCGACCACCCCTGCCGTCGCGATCAGTGTGGCGCTGCGGGCCGGATCGAGCTGCGATCCGCCGGGCCGGGCCGGGACGACGTGGCTGCTGTCCCGGGTGATCGATCGAGGCACGGCATCGCGGTCCGCGGCGGACGTCGCTGAAGAGCTCGATCGCCGCGGCATCACGCTGACGATCAGCGTCACGCGCCATCTCTTCACCGTTTCGTGCACCTGTCTGTCCGACGACTTCGAGGCTGTGCTCGCGCTGATCGGCGAGATCGTGATGTCTCCGACGGTGCCCGAGCGCGAGCTGGCCGTTCGCAAGGGC
>DASQHH010000675.1:0-2160 GCA_035632195.1 Vicinamibacterales bacterium | reverse complement strand
CGATCTTCACGAACCGGTGGTCGTCGATCGACATGCGCGAGAGCGCCGCGGGCGGTTCACCCTGGGAGCCCGTGCAGATGCACAGGACGTCATGCGACGGGTAGCCTGCGATCTCGGAATCGCGAATCTGCACGCCCGCGGGAATCCGCAGGTAGCCCAGCTTCTGCGCGATTTGCGAGTTCTCGATCATGCCGCGTCCGGCGAACGCGACCTTGCGGTCGAATTGCGCGGCAAGATCGAAGAGAATCTGCATCCGGAAGATGCTCGAGGAGAACGCCGCGACGACGATCTTTCCGCTCGCGCTCGTGAAGATCTCCTCGAATGCTTCGATGACTTCGCGCTCCGACCCGGTGAACCCCCGGCGATCGATGTTCGTGCTGTCGGCAAACAGCGCAAGCACGCCTTCCGTCCCGAGCTGCGCAAAGCGGTGCACGTCGAACAGCTCTCCATCGATGGGCGTCTGATCGATCTTGAAATCACCGGTGTGGACGACGACGCCGACCGGTGTGTGGATCGCCAGCGCGACGCAGTCCGGCATGCTGTGCGTGACGCGGATGAACTCGATTTCGAAGGGGCCGACCGTCACGCGCTCGCGCGGCTTGACGGCCGTCAGCCGATTCGCGCCGGCCACCTCGTGCTCCGCGAGCTTCGGCTCGACGAGCGCCAGCGTCAGCGGCGTCCCGTAAATCGGTCCGTCGACGAGCGGCGCAACGTGGGGCACCGCGCCGATGTGATCCTCATGGCCGTGCGTGAGCACGAGCGTCGCGACACGCCCTTTCTGCTGCAGGTACGTCAGATCCGGGATGATGCGATCGACCCCGAGCAGCTCGGGATCGGGAAACATCACGCCGGCGTCGACGACGATCGTCGTGTCGCCCCAGGAGAGCGCGAGCATGTTCATTCCGAACTCGCCCAAGCCGCCCAAGGGCACTACTTCGAGCATTGATCTCGCAATCGCTTGGCTGAAGCCTTCGCATACCTTCGACGGACACACTCCGGGCGGAATCCGATCCGGGTCGAAGGGAACCGCCTGCGGCGGTTCAGTCAGGCTGCTGGGCGCGCCTGAAGTAAATCGGGCGGGTTGAACGAGTTACAGGCGAAAATATAGCACAGGTCAGCCGATTGCGTCCGAAAGGCGGCCGAACTCTGCGATGCTGAGTGTTTCGGGCCGGCGGCGCCCGTCCAGGCCCGCCTGGCGCAGACACGCCGCCGCGTCGTCCCTCAGCGGCAGCAGGGCGTTTTCAACGGTTTTCCGCCGCCGGGTGAACACCGAACGGACCAGTCGTTCGAAGCCTGGAAGGTCGCCCACCGGCGGCTCCGGGGCGTGATACGTGAGCCGGACGAGCGCCGAATGGATCCTCGGCGCGGGGCGGAATGCCCCGGGTGGCAGCGCGAGCAGCCGCTCGACGCGCGCCGTGTGGCTGACGAGAATCGTCAGCACACCGTAATCGCGCGTGCCGGGCCGCGCGGTCAGACGATCCGCCATCTCCCTCTGCAGCATGACGGTCGCGTCACGAACCAGGAAGCCGTCCGCATACAGGTCGCGCAGCCGGATGAGAATCGGTGACGCCACGTTATACGGCAGATTGCCCGCGACGCGGAGGCGCCGTGCGTCGTCGAGCGCCGCCGTGCGAAGGGCCTGTTCGAACGTTGCGGCCTCGAGAATGTCACCGCTCATCACGGTCACGTTCGGCGGCCGCCTCTGCGCCAGATCGGCGGCCAGATCGCGGTCGATTTCGACGGCGACGACGGCGCCCGCGCGATCGGCGAGCGGCTGGGTGAGCGCGCCGCGGCCGGGTCCGATCTCGAGAAACGTGTCGTCGGGTCCGGGATCGATGGCCCGGATCACCTTCGCGACCCACGCGGGCTCGAGAAAATTCTGGCCGAAGCGTTTGCGCGCGCGGATCACGGCGCGCCGCGCTCCCGTACGTGCCAGTAGTTCTCCTCGATTTCCTCGATCTGCTCCTCGCTCATGCCGAAGTAGTGGCCCACCTCGTGGAGGAGCGTTTCGCCGATGGCGGTCACCAGATCGTCCTCATCGTCCGCCGCGCGCTCGTGCGGTCCCTGGAAGATCAGAATGCGGTCGGGCAGGGCGTTGCCGTAGCCGGAGGTCCGCTCCGTGAGCGGCGTTCCCTGATACAGGCCGAGGAGCGTGTCCGG
>DASQHH010000674.1:0-4253 GCA_035632195.1 Vicinamibacterales bacterium | reverse complement strand
GACGTCACCATTCCGCAGGGGCTTGTGGTGAATCAGGTCGACGGACCGACGGTCGCCGACTGGGACGCGACCGGCCAGCGTCTGCGCGTCCGCCTGCTCGAGCCCGCCGCTGCTGAAGCGTCGTTCGTCGTATCCGGCGAAGCGCGCACGCCGCGCGAAGGCTCGATGGCCGTGCCGCTCGTCCGCGTGCCGTCCGCCGAGCGCGAGACCGGCGGCGTCGCCGCCGACGGCGCCGGCGCCAGCGAGATCGGCGGGCGTCAGGCGCGCGGCCTCGATCCCGCCGATCCGTCCGAACTGGGCGACGTCGTCGCGGGCCGCGACTCTCCTTCGATGATCGCGTTCCGCGACCGGCCGTCCAGCGGAACGGACCCGCGGTCGCTGACCGTGTCCGTCGTGCGTTACACCCCGCAGGCCGTGCTCGTGGCCAACGTCGAAGAGGCGCGCTACCGCGTGCTGGCCTCGGAGGATGGGCGGCTGCTCGTGCAGGCGCGCTATGCGGTCCGGAACAATCAGCGAAGCTTTCTCAAGGCCACGCTCCCTGCCGGATCGACCGTCTGGAGCGCGTCGGTCAACGGGCGGCCCATCCGTCCTGGCGTCGCCGAGGCGAACGCCGTGCTCCTCCCGCTCGACAAGTCGTTCCGGCGCGGCGGCAGCGACGAGGCGCCTTCGTTCGTCATCGAGCTGACGTACGCGCAGCCAATCGCCGCCTGGACAGACGGCGGATCGGCACGCATCGATTTGCCGGCGGTCGATCTTCCCGTGTCACGCACGGGAGTGGAGCTGCATTATTCGCCGCGGTTCAAGGTGACGCCGGAGCCGGGCGCGTTTCGCATCGCCGAAGACACCGGTCCCGTCGCAGAGGCGTTCCGCGAATCGTCGCTGCGCGACGACAACGCCCGTACCGCGGGGACTCCGGTCGCCGCTGCCCCGCCGCCGGCGGCGCAGCCGGTCGCCGTGTCTGGCGCCGCCGCAGGCGGTCTGACGGCGCAGCAGGCGATGAACGCGCTCGTGAACCGCTTCAAGAACGAAGCGGGCGGCCGGACGGTCGTCGGCTCGCTGCCGGTGGCCGTCGCGTTTCCGCCATTCGGCCAGCAGGTCTTCCTGGCATCCGAGCTGACCGCGGAGTCGACGGCGCCAAGCATTCCCTTGACGATCAAGCGCACCGGACACGCGTGGTAACGGGAGGCATCATGAATCCGAAGACTGTGCAGCTGACCGTTGCATTCGTCGCGTTCGCGAACATCGTATGGTCGCAGACGCCGACTCGGACCGTCGACGTGTCGAAGGGCGACACGCCGCGCTCCGTCACGCTCTCGCTGGCCGAATACAACCGCCTGATCGATCTCGCGGGGCGCCCGCAGCCGGACGCGCGCGTCGCGCCGATTGGCGCCGTGGTGACGAACGCGGACCTGAAGATTCGCGTCGACCGGGACGCCGCGCACGGCGTCTTTGCCCTTACGGGCGACGTCCTGCGCGGCGGCGTCAACCGCGTGCCGCTCGTATCCGGCGCGACGCTCATGGAAGGGACCACGCAGGGCCGGACGCTGCCGCTCGCCGCCGACAACGGCGTGCAGTCGGCACTGATACCCGGGCCCGGCCCGTTTGCGTTGACGCTCGAGTGGGGCGCGACTGTCACGCTCTCGCCGGGCCGCGCGTCCTTCCTGCTTCCGGTCCCGCTCGCCAGCACCGCACGGGCGACGCTCGACGTGCCCGGCGACCAGGCCGATGTGCGAGTGTCGAACGGCGTCGTCACGCGGCGGACGTCCGCCGACGGGCGCACGACCGTCGAGGTCACCCTCCGGCCCGCGGCGACGACGGAAGTGTCGTGGTCGATGCGGGACAGCGCGCCGGTCGTCGCAACGCGCGAGCTCCGCTATCTCGCCGACGTTTTCTCGCTGGTCACCATCGGCGACTCCGACGTCCGCCTGGCCACGCTCGTCGATGTGTCGATCCTCGCCGGCGAGCTGCGCTCGATCCCGGTGCGCATTCCGGACGGCTACGAAGTGACGGGCGTCTCGGGAAGCTCGATCGAGTCGAGCGAGCCGCGCAATGGCGGCGTCCTGCTGACGATGGGCGACATGGCGGCGAGGCGCCATCAGTTCCTCATCACGATGGAGCGCCCGCACACGGACG
This sequence comes from Vicinamibacterales bacterium, assembly GCA_035632195.1. Lineage (GTDB taxonomy): Bacteria > Acidobacteriota > Vicinamibacteria > Vicinamibacterales > CAVVIG01 > DASQHH01. The sequence continues at coordinate 2,120 of DASQHH010000674.1, read as the reverse complement.
GCTCGTTCGCGCTCGACACGGGGTTTCCGTCGCTGCCCGAGGCGCAGCGCGAGCGCGGCGAAATCGCCGTCGAGGGTACCGGGACGCTCGAGCTGAATGCGCCGCAGGAAGCCGCGGCCGCTTTGCTGCATCGCATCGATGTCCGCGAGCTGAACGCGGCGCTCCAGTCGCTGTCCCGGACGCCGCTGCTCGTCGCGTTCCGCTATCAGCGGACGCCCTCCGCACCGGCCGCGACGCTCGCCATGGACGTCAAGCGGTTCGGCGACGCGGGCGTCGTCGCCGCGATCGCCGAACGCGCCGCGGCGACCACGCTCGTGACCACGGAGGGCCGCGCGCTGACCGAGGTGCGGCTCACGATGCAGAATCGCGCGCAGCCGTTTCTGAAAGTGGCGCTGCCACAGGGCGCGACGATGGTGTCGGTCGACGTGGCCGGGCAGCCCGCCAAGCCCGTCGTCGGCGCCGACGGCACGCGCGTGCCGCTGCTGCGGCCGGGCTTCCGTCCCAACGGCTCGTATCAGGTCTCGTTCGTGTATCTCTACGCCGGAAAGCCGTTCGCGAAGAAGGGAGACTTCCAGCTCACGCTGCCGAAGATCGACGTGCCCATCGCCATCGCCGACTGGGAAGTGTTCGTGCCGGAGCAGTTCTCGGTCCGCGCGTTCGACGGCAACGTCATCGAACGCAGCCTGACGCCCGTATACAGCCCGGTCAGCGCGCCTGCGCCCCGATATCACGTCGCCGATCGGATGCACGTCAGCGACTCGCGCGACGAGGCCGACGTCGCGGGCCTGCCGGGCCAGATTCGCGGACGGGTGATCGATCCGACTGGCGAGGTGCTGCCCGGCGTGGCCGTCCGCTTCGAGGCAGGACCCTCGTCTCAAGTCGTGTCGACCGGCGCGGACGGATCGTACGTGCTCTCGAACGTGCCGTCAGGGAATGTCCAGATCTCGGCGTTTCTGGCCGGCTTTGTCACCGCCCGCCAGTCACTCTTCTACACGCAGCAGCCCCGACGCGTCGATTTCGTTCTCGGAGTCGCAAGCGTCGCCGAATCAATTACCGTGGCGGGTGAGTCGCCGCGAGTCGAGCGCGACAAGGACGTCGAGAAGAAGCCGGCATTCGAGCCGCCGTCACAGAACGTTATCAACCTGCAGCAGCGGACAGCCGGCGTCCTGCCGATCCGGGTCGACATCCCGCGCGCCGGCACGTCGCATCAGTTCGTCAAGCCGCTGATCGTGGATCAGGAAACGACGGTCAGCCTGCGGTACAAGCGGCGGTGACGGCAGGCCTGAGGGCTGCGCTACTTGACGGTGACTTTGACGAGACCGGTCGTCCAGCAGCAGCCGAATCCGCCGCCGCCGTCGCCGGAGTAATCGTTCGCCGTAACGTGCAGGACGTAGTCGCCCGGTTCGGCGAACTTCGCGTTGACGGTCGCTTTGCCGCTGAACCCGGCTTCGGACTGCGAGAGTTTCTCGACCTCCGGGTTCGCCTTGTCGAACGTCACCGCACCGGGGCCGCGGTACTTCGACCAGTGGAGCGACACGGGCGGCCGGTTCGCTGCGGGTCCGCCGCCGGTGCCTCCGACATAGCGCATGTCGTCGTTCGCCCACACGGTAATGGCGAGCGGCGCGCCGGCGGCCGCCGTGCGCTCAGGCGCGCCGGCCACTGTCGCAATCGGCCCCTGAATCGCCTTGCCGTTCTGCTCGAACCGAATCGACGGCGGCGTGTTGTTCGCCGCGATCTCGGTGAACGGACTCATCACATAGTCCGCCAGCAGGTGGAGGGGAATCTGCGTGCTCTGGCCGTTCACGACCAGCGTCCACACATACTTGTCGGTCGGCTTGAACTCCCGCGGCACCGGCACCGCGAACATCCCCCACTGTCGGCCGATGAGGAAATGCGATGGCTGGCCCATATCGGGACCGCCGGGCTCGATGCGGTTATTGGGGCCGATCGGGATGTCGACTTCCTGCCGCGAATTGCGGTTGTAGTAGCCGACGAGAAACGAACGGCTGCCGTCCGGGTTGTAGAACCAGCCCTCGTAGGCGCCGGTCACGCTGTCGCCCGATCCGCGGCGCGGCTCCGGAATCGCGATCTGCTGCGCGGAAATAAAAACGCCGCCGGCA
>DASQHH010000673.1:0-3760 GCA_035632195.1 Vicinamibacterales bacterium | reverse complement strand
TGTCGTTCTCGCGGTCGATCTGGACGCACTGCGTCCGGCTGGCGCACTCGGACGCCACCTCCGAAAGCTGTGCCTCGAGCCTCTGCGCCGCAAACGCTTCACTCCGCAGGCGGCCGCCGCCGATAGCCCCGCGCCCGAGCGCCAGGTACACGCGTGGATCCCGGAATTCGGGCAGCACGGTCTGCTCGATCTGGTCGAGCGTCAGCATCCGGCCGGCGACCCGGTGGGTGGTCTTGTCGAACGCGCCCGGAACCTGGCGGAGGCTGTGCGCTGGATAGCCTTTCGCGCTGCCCTGGATGGGATAGTGGTCGACGACACTTTTCAGGACGATCGCGTTGTAGGCGTTCAGCCAGAACGCGAGCTTCTCGTCGCGCGCCTCGGCGTCCACCGACGCCGACGCCATCTGGGCAACCAGCGCATCGAGACGCGCGCGGTCAGCCTTGAGCGCGCGGTAGTAGACCATCCCGTCGCGCACATAGACATCGAGAATCGCGTCGAGTGAAGAGGGTTTCGCGGTCTGCGCGCTCAGCGCGCCGGTGAGGATGACGATTGAGACGAGGATGGCCGCGGCACGCAAGCCCGTACTATAAACGATGATTCAGGAAATCAATCGCCGCGTCGTTGAATGCGCGAGAGTCTTCGATGCTGCTGAGGTGGCCGGCCGACGGCAGCACGACGAGTCGCGAGCCGGCGATCGCCGCGTGCATCTGCTCCGACAAGGGCGGAGGCGTGATGTCGTCCTCTGCGCCGACGACGATCAGCGCCGGCACGTGGATCTTCGCCAGCAGCGGAGTCGAGTCCTGCCGCGTCATCAGCCCGCGGATCATTCCGGCGACTGCTTCCCTTGAATTCGCCAGCCCGATCGACCGCACCCGGTCCACGACCGCGGGCCGGGTCCTCCGCGTGGTCTCGCCGAGCAGTTTCGGCAGCATGTCGTCGACCACGGCCGCGGTGCCTTTGTCGGCGACGAGTTGCAGCATCTTCTTGCGCCCTTCGATTCCCTCCGGTGTGTCCGCGCCTGCCCGCGTGTCGGCCAGGATCAGCCCCCGGACGTACCGCTCGGCGAGACGCAGCAGCGCGAACGCGAGATAGCCACCCATCGAGCATCCGCCGATGACGGCTTCCTCCAGGTGGAGCGAGTCGAGCAGATCGATGACATCGCCCGCGTGGTCGTCCAGCGTGACCGTGGGCGGCGGATCGGGCCGCATGTCCGGCGCAATGACGCGCCAGCCGTGCTCCGCGATCGCGAGCTGAGGCTCCCACATCCGCGAGCTCAGGGGAAAGGCGTGCAGGAGCACGAGCACGCCGCGCGGACGAGCGGACGCAGGGGGCCTTGCTTCGAGGTATGAAATCACGCGTCCATTATCATTCGTACCGAAGCGCGACCATCGGATCGACGCGTGATGCGCGGTTCGCGGGTACCAGCCCCGTCAACACGGCGACGACGCTCAGCACGCCCGCGGCCGCCAGAAATGGGCCGGGCGCGCTGGCCGAGAATCCGTACAGCTGGCTGGACACGAGCCGCGCGGCGCCGAATGCCGCCGGGACGCCTATCACAAGGCCGATGAACAAGAGCGTGACGGTCTCCCGCAGAATCATCCACAGGACCGCGCTCCGCTCGGCGCCGAGCGCCATGCGCATCCCGATTTCTCCCGTGCGCCGCTGGACATCCTGCGTCACGATGCCGTAGAGGCCCACGCAGGCGAGCACCAGCGCCACTCCTCCAAAGAAGCCGACGAGGCGCGCGGCGAGCCGCTGGCTGTCGAAGTTGGATGCGACCTGGTCGCGCAGCGCCCGCGGGTCGTTGACCGGCAGGTTCGGGTCGACGTCGGCAATCGCGCGGCGCAGCTCGCCGGCCGCGGCCAGCGGGTCTCCCGCCGTCCGAATCGCGACTTCCGCGTCAAGGGCGAACTGATTGGCCTGCTGATACAGCGGAAGGAACACGGCCGGCATGATCTCGTCCCGCGAGCCGCGGAATATGACGTCCTTGAGCACACCCACGATCTCGACATTTGCCGGCCCGCTGTCCACGGAGAAATGGAGCCCGATCGGATTCCGACCGGCAGCGTACTTCCGGACGAACGTCTCGTTGACCAGACCCACGTTCGGCGCACCAGCCAGATCCTGCGGACCGACGGCACGGCCCTGCAGCAGCGCGATACCCATCGTCGCGGGGTACGCTGGGGCCACGAACTGCGTCTCGAGCTCCACATTCTCTTTCGCCTTCGGCACGTAGCCCTCGACGGCTCCGGAATCGCTGCTGCGCGAGCCGCTCAGCGGACTGTACCGCGCGATCGTCGCGCTCTGGACGCCGGGTAGCGCGCCGACGCGCTCGAAAATCCGCTGATACAGCAGCGCGACTTCAGCCGGTCTGTAGCCGGCGAGCCTCGGGTTGACGCGCGCCAGGAGCACGTGCTGGTCGTCGAACCCGAGCGGCTGCGCCTCGAGGTTCAGGAGGCTGCCGGCGAAGAGCGTCGCGCCGACCAGCAGCACGAGCGAAATCGCGATTTGTCCGACAACGAGCACTTTGGTCAGCCCGAACGAGCGGCCGCCGCGGCCGGCCTGGTCCCGTGACTTGAGCGCGCCGACCAGGTCCACGCGGCCCGCCGCGAGCGCGGGCGCGATGCCGAACGCGATGCCGGCCAGACACGCGACCGCTGCGGTGAACGCCAGGACCCGCGCGTCGAGCGTGGCATGCACTGGAGTCGTGCGGGAGGCCACGAGCGCCAGCAGTCCCGTGACCGCCCACCGCGCCAGCAGCACCCCCGCAGCGGCGCCGGCCATCGCGAGCAGGAGGCTTTCGGTGAGGAGCTGACGAATCAGCCGCCCGCGCGATGCGCCCAGCGCCAGGCGGACGGTGATTTCGCCGCGCCGAGCAGCCGCCCGGGACAGCAGCAGGTTCGCCACATTCGCGCAGGCGAGCAGCAGCACCAGCGCCACGACGGCGACGAGCACGCGCAACGGTTGCGAATAGCGGAAGCGCAGGTTCGAGATGCCGCCGGCACCGTCCATCATCGCCGCGCGCACGCGTTGAATCGCCTGCGTCTGTGCGGGGCTGGCGTTCGCGCCCGCCGCGTTGGCCAGGAACTGCCGCAGCTTCGTCGTCGCCGCGACCTGGGCCTGTTCGCGGGTCACCCCCGGCGCGAGCCGGCCGACGAGCGTCAGCCAGTACACCCGCGGATCCGTCAGGAACGACTGCCGCAGCTCAATCTGCGGCTGGAAGACGAGCGGCACCCAGAAGTCCGGCGGACGCCGCACCCGCTCGCCGTAGAACTCCCGCGGCGTTACGCCGACGATCGTGTACGTCGCGCCGTTGATGACGACCGTCCGTCCGACGGCGGACGGGTTCGCCCGCAGGCGGTCGTTCCAGAACCCGTAGCTCACGACGACGGATGGCGCTGCGCCGGCCCGATCGTCGGCCGGCGTGAGCGTCCGCCCCATCGCCGCCGACACACCCAGTACAGAAAAGTAGTTGCCCGAGACGAGGTGCGATTGCGCGCGCTCGGCGCGCGGTTCGTCGCCAACGCGCACGGCGACCGGGTTCTCTCCGCTCCGGACGGCGGCCAGTGACTCGAACGGGAGGCTTGCGTTACCAAGAAACTGGTACGCCTCGTACGAATACAAATTCCAGGCGCCGTAATTAGGATCGCCGGTCGATGTCCCCTCGCCGGCGGTGTTTTCGCCGAACACGACCAGGCGCGACGGCTCGCGCACCGGCAGCGATTGCAGCAGGATGGCGTTGAAGAGCGTGAAGATGGCG
>DASQHH010000672.1:0-5040 GCA_035632195.1 Vicinamibacterales bacterium | reverse complement strand
TGACCCGCACCGTCCACGGGTTGCAACAGACCTCGCAGTCCTGCACGAGCGCGCCGCGCACGTCGGGCTCGAGGTAGATCTCCACTTCTTCGCCGCAGTACGGGCACGTCACGAGGAACCGATCGTCGGACACGTCAGGGTCAACGATACCCTCGATCCAGGCGCCGCGCGGGCGCCGTATAATCGCGCCGACCTTGCCCCTCGCAATCGGCACCCGGCTCGGTGCGTATGAAATCACCGCGCCCATCGGCGAGGGCGGCATGGGGCAGGTCTATCGCGCGACCGACACCACGCTCGGCCGGCAGGTCGCGATCAAAATCCTGTCCGATTCATTCGCCGCCGATCCCGAACGCTTCATCCGTTTCGAGCGCGAAGCGAAGACGCTCGCCGCGCTGAACCATCCCGGCATTGCCGCGATCTACGCGGTCGAGCAGTCCGCGGGGCTGCAGGCGCTCGTGATGGAGCTCGTCGAGGGCGAGGACCTGTCCGAGCGGCTCGCGCGGGGACCGCTTCCGCTGGACGAGGCGCTGACGATCGCGATGCAGATCGCCGAGGCGCTCGAAGCCGCTCACGCGCAGGGCATCGTCCATCGCGATCTGAAGCCGGCGAACATCAAGGTGCGGCGGGACGGCGCCGTGAAAGTCCTCGATTTCGGACTTGCGAAGGCGGTGGAACCGGCTGTCGCGCTGTCGCCGGGCAACTCGACGTCGCCGACGGTGACGCCGCCGGCAGGGAGAACAGCTCCGGGCGTCATCCTGGGCACTCCGGCGTACATGTCGCCGGAGCAGGCGAGAGGGCGCGCCGCGGACGGCCGCACGGACATCTTTGCGTTCGGATGCGTGTTGTACGAAATGCTGGCGGCACGGCGGGCGTTCGACGGTCAGGACGGCGTCGACACGCTGTCGAGAGTCCTGCAGCGCGAACCGGACTGGAGCCGCCTGCCGGCCGACACTCCGGCGCCGGTCCTTCGCCTGCTGCGACTGTGCCTCGAGAAGGACATGAACCGGCGGCGGCAGAGCGCCGGGGACGTCCGGATCGACATCGAACAGATCGTTGAGCGAAAGGACGTGCCGGCCGCAGTCGGTGTGCAGCCGCGTCGTTCGTCGACGCTCGCCTGGGCGACCGCTGGAGCGGCGCTGCTCGCTGCGGCGGCCCTGGCAATGATTCACCTGAGCGAGGCCACCACGCCCACGCCGCCGGCCATGCGCGTGGAGATCAGCACTCCGGCGTTTCCATCGGCATTCGTGCTGTCGCCGGACGGCCGCTCGATCGCCTTCGTCGCGTCGGGCGACGGGGCGCAGCGAATCTGGCTGCGCGCGCTGGACAAGACCGATGCGCAGCCGCTCCCGGGGACCGACGGCGCGAACTATCCGTTCTGGTCGCCGGACAGCCGTTCGATCGGGTTCTTCGCCTCGGGAAAGATCTGGCGTACGGACGTCTCGGGAGGGCGGCCGCAGGAGATCGCGGCCGCGGTCGAAGGCGGCGCCGCGTGGAACGCCGACGGCCGGATCCTGTTCACGCCCAGCGTCGGGAGTCCGCTCTCGCTCATTCCGGCATCGGGCGGAAACGCGGTGCCGGTCACACATCTCGATCCGCCGCGCCAGACGACGCATCGATGGCCGCATTTCCTGCCGGACGGCCGTCATTTCCTGTTCACCGTCAACGGGAGCGCCGACGCGGCCGGCACCTACCTGGGATCGATCGACGGCAGCGAGGCGAAGAAGTTGACGACGAACTTCTGGGGAAGCGAAATTCTTCCGCCCGACTACTTCGTGACCGTGCGGCAGGGAGCGCTCGTCGCGCAGAAGATCGACGTGAAACGCGGTGAGTTGGTCGGCGATTCGATGACGCTCGCGCCGAGCGTCGATTACATGCCCGGTTTCTTCGAAGGCTACTCGGTCTCGGCGACGGGACTGGTGGCGTATCGCGCCAGCGGCGGACGCACGCAGCTCGCGTGGTTCGATCGCACGGGCAAGTCGCTGGGCGACGTCGGCGGGCCCGACGCGGCTCTCGTCAACTACCCGGAGCTGTCTCCCGACGATCGGATGGTCGCGGTGCAGAGGCAGCGGGTGCAGTCCGTCGCTGAAATCTGGCTGATGGACATCCCGCGTTCGGCGTGGGCCCGTTTGACGTTCGATCAGACGAACGAGAGCTACCCGATGTGGTCGTCCGACGGAACGCGGGTCGTGTTCTCGGCCAGCAGGAAAGGGGTTTCCGATCTGTACTGGACGTCGGCAAACGGAGCGGGCGGCGAGGCCCCTCTGCGCGAAACGCCGAACTCCAAGTATCCGCAGGACTGGTCCCGCGACGGCCGCTGGCTCCTGTACGCGGAGACCGATCCGGGCACCGGCAGCGATCTCTGGCTGATGGACATGGCGGACCACGAGCGGAAGGCGCGGCCGTTCGTCAAGACGCCGTTCGAGGAAGCCATGGGGACGTTCTCTCCCGACGGCCGCTGGGTCGCGTACGAGACCAACGAGTCCGGCCAATCCGAGATCGTCGTGACATCGTCTCCGGACCCGGGCGGCCACTGGCAGGTGTCCACCGCCGGCGGCAGGCAGCCGCGGTGGCGCCCCGACGGCAAAGAGCTGTTCTTCGTGGCCGCGGATGGGAAGCTGATGGCGGTGCCGGTCGCCGGCGCCGGCTCGGCATTCGAGCCGGGCGTCGCCGTGCCGCTGTTCCAGCCGCAGCTGGTCACGTCGTCTGCATTCCCGCACAAGCCGCAGTACGCCGTCGCGCGGGATGGACGCTTCCTGATCAATCAGCCGGCAAAGGACGCTGCGGCGACGCCGATTACGCTGCTCATGAACTGGAGTCCGAGCCGGAAGCCGTGACCGAAGCCCCGCGTATCAGCCGCGCTCTTGCCGCACCGGACGAATGTCTGACATACTGTCAGACATGAAGACGGTCACGCTGCGCGCGCTCCGCCGGGACGCGGCGCTGCTGGACGCCGCCGCGGCCGGCGAAGACATCGTCGTCACCCGAAGGGGCCGTCCGTACGTCCGCATCGTTTCCGCTGAGCAGCCGCGCACGTTTCTCGGCGCGGGCGCGCATCTCGGAGCGACGCGGCCGGTGTCGCCCGCACCCATTCCCGAGTCCGAGTGGCGCGGGCGCCGGTGAAATACCTGCTCGACACCGCGCCGTGGATCAACGGCGTCACACTGCCGCGCACGCTTCCGCCCCGGATCCGGAGGCTGCTCGAGAGCGGCGACCGCGCCGACAGGAAGGGGCTGTGCAGCGTCAGCCTGCTGGAGACGGCCATTCTCCATCGGCTGGGCCGGTTGGCGCTGCAGGGGTCGCTCGACGATTTGTTCGCCGTCGGATTGTCGGCGGATGTGCAGCTTCTGGAGCTGACGCCCGCGATCGCCCTTGGCACCAATCAGCTTCCGCGCACATTCCAGGGCGACCCGTTCGACCGGACAATCGTGGCGACGGCGGCTGCCTTCGATCTGACGCTCGTCACGAGCGACCCGGCCATTCGAGACGCGCGCGCGTGCGCGGTTGAATACTATCCGTTCAAGCTCGCGCGCTGAGCACGTGCGGCTCGGGGTAGATCAGCTCGAACTTCCTGTTTCGATCTCAGGCTTCGCCGTCCGCGCGGGTGACGATGACGTCGCGGTCGTCGCCGGCGCCCGTGACCCGCACCATCCACGGGTTGCAGCAGACCTCGCAGTCCTGCACGAGCGCGCCGCGCACGTCCGGCTCCAGGTAGATCTCGATCTCTTCGCCGCAGTACGGGCACGTCACGAGGAACCGGTCGTCAGACATCTCTAGAAGGTGATCGTCAGGCTTTGGCTGGTTTCGGCCTTTCCCTCGGGCGTGATGATGGTGATGGGGCCGCTCCTGGCGCCGGGTGGCACGACGACGTTCACGACGCCGTCCGGGTTGAAGGGAACCGGTGTCGCCGTGACATGGCCTGCGAAGATGACGAGGGCCGGCGCCATCACGTTGACGGCTGCGAGGTCGATCGGCTCTCCGACTCGTGCCGTAGTGGTGATCAGGCTGATCGCAGGAGGCGTGAGCCGGGCGTGGAGCCACGCCCAGTCGTCGGCGCCCGTCAGTGTGGTCCTTACTCTGTCCCCGTTGAGATCGCGTTGAACGCAGAGGTCGGTCGAATTGCCGTCGCCGTTCCAGTCCACCGGACCAACGACGGGAAAGAGACGGCCGAAGGCCGTGGTGACGTCGTCGGGGTGGGTGGTGCCCCGGATACCGGCAGTCTCGTCGAGACAGTCTTCGTGCAGGTCAGGCAGCGCCGCGTCCGAGTAGTCGATGCGCCAGCCGGCAATCAGGGTCGATCCGGGCGTCGCCGCGTAGGGGATGCCGAATTCGAAGTCGTAGTTCATCACGCTGATGTAGTTCGGCTTGAAGTTCGCCCCGCTCCCGAGCGCGGAGAAGAAACAATTGTCGACGTTCGGTCCTCCGTGGCAGAGGCCAAGGTTGTGGCCGAGCTCGTGCGCGAACAGCGCCGCGACGCGAACATCCGTCGCGATCAGTCCGACGTCACGAAATGGCTGCATCGCGAGCGCAAAGCGGTAGCCGAGCCCTTCCTGGATGTCGCTGAAGCCGACCTGACTGTCGCCGGTCATGCCGGGCTGAGGCTTCCCCTCGCCGCTGACGACCGGGCAGTGACTCGTGTAGGGCTGACCGTCCGGAGAGACTGCGGGATCTCCGACAACGTAGTCGCCGAACACCGCGTAGTGCCAGGGATGATTCGATCGGGGTTGGAAGTAATCCGCAGCCAACTGTGAAAACGACACGGCGTCCGGGCCCGTGCAGGACGGATCGTCGAAGCCCGGCGTAGCGGCGTAGAAGGATTGCCAGTCCGGGACGATCACGCGGTGAGCCGGGATGGCCGAGTGCTGCGGATCGATGTGCAGCGTAACGCCGTGCGTCTTGAACAGGTCCACGACCATCTGCATCGCCGCCGCGCTCGGCGCGTCGCTGTAGCCCGGGCCGACCATGTAGTCGTAGTGCAGCCACACATTCAGGTACGGGATCCCGTCGTCGGCCTTGCCTGCAGGCGCGGCTACGAGCACCGCC
>DASQHH010000671.1:0-2387 GCA_035632195.1 Vicinamibacterales bacterium | reverse complement strand
ACTTCGTCATCAACAGGTCGTCGAGTCCATCTCTGTCATAGCCGGGTCGCCGATCGAGGGGTGAGGTCCATGCCGTCGAGTACGACGGCGATCCTACCGATGTTTCGGGCCGCGATGGAGCCCGGTTGTCAGGGCAACTGTTCTCTGAGGTGCGGGCGGCAGAACGGCCATGCGCCAAGTATCAGCAATAGGCCCCCGACAACAACGAACAGGAGGGTCACGGAAAGGCCGGCCAGGAAATGCGGCAGAGTATAAGGTTGGCCCTCGAAGAACAATCCATACACAATTCTCACCGCAAATACCGCGACAGACGCAAATACGGGGAACAGAGCGGACAAGATGCGCTCGAGGACTGAACCCTTCATTCGGCGGGACCAATATGCGGCGAAGGCGCCAGCGAATGGCAGTACCAGTAATGGGATGGTCATGAACTGGAGTCTGGTCTTGTCAAAAGGCAACCAGATGAGCACCCATTGGAATCCGAAAAACAACAGACAGGACGCTGCGCCAGGCAACCACACCTTCTTGATCTGCAAATCCATGGAGGGTCTCTTCTGCCTCACTGACTCCGGCACAACGGGCCCACGACGGCGCTCCCCCCTCGACGAGGGTACCGTCAACGGCGTTTAGACGCCGGAGCGGCCGCGCCGGCCGGCGGTCTAGCCTTTTCTGATCCGCGCGATCTTCGCGTCGCGCTCCGACGTCATGCGCTCGCGCTCGCGGCGATAGTCCTGGTCCAGCGCTTCCACCGCTTCGAGCTCTGTCAACGCGCGGCGCTTCGACTGATACAGCACTTCCTGCTCGGCGAGCTTCGCGTCGTAGAAGTTGCGCGCCTCGGCGATTTCGGATTTCTGCGTGTCCGTCAGCGGCTTCGACTCGACGCCTTCGTCGGCGTCCTTCTTCTTCAGCCGCTCCATCGCGAGCTCGAACGCGGACTTGAGCCGCTTCTCGGTCATGGCACCAGCTTTCCGTTCTGCACCCAGATGCGCGGGCCGATCGTCACCGTGAGATCGGTGAAGAAGTTCCAGCGTACGTAGCCACCGCCGGTGGCGCCTCCCAGCTCGGTGTTGTCGCCGAGCGACAGCCGAACCACGCCCGCGCCGTATCCATAGTACGGAATCCACGGATTGCGATCCGGGACGGCAAGCAACGGATTGACGCCCAGCGCAAATTCGCGGAAGGCGCGGCCTGCGGCGCCGGCCCGCTGCATTTCCGCCTCGACCGCGTCGCGGCCGCTGACTGCGGTCACCTCGACGACTCGGCCTTTGTCGAAGCGGAGCTTCAGGCCTTCGACGGGACGCCCGTTCCATTGCGACGGCGGGAACGCGATGATGCCCTCGACGGTGTCCTCGAGCGGTGAGACGCGCACGACACCCGCAGGCAGCTCGATCTCGTGATCGATCAGCACGGCGCCCTTCGCCGCGCGAGCCTTCGACGCGTCGCCGTCCTGCAGGTTGATCGGACGGTTGCCGGCGCGGAACCGCAGATCCGTTCCTGACGCCGACGTGATGTGCACGTCGCCAGCTGCCAGCGCGGCGGCGACCCTGCGCTCCGCTCCGGCGAGCTGACGGTAATCCGTCTCGAGCAGCGCGCGCTGATAGAGCGCGTCGATGAGGGGACGGATCGGCAGCGGCTGCCCCGGAATCGTGTACGCGCTGCCGTTCTCGACCCAGTGGAAGTGCACCGTCCGCCGGCCGCGATGCTCCCTGAGGTCGTCCTTCAGCCAGTCCTGCATCGCGAGATACGCCGGATGCGCCGGCGTCGCGCCGGGCATCATGATCGCGGCGTCCACGTCGCGGAACATCGCCTTGTAGTACGCGCGCGATTCCAGCGCGCCTTTCGAGAGGACGTTCGGGTCGAACGCGTCGGGCACGGGCTCGGGCATCACCTCGACGACGCCCAGGTCGACTCCGCCTGCGCGCATGACCTCGTAGCGAATCCACGGCAGCAGGTCCGCGAAGATGCCTGGATGGGCGAGCGACATGACGCGCTCGCCTGGCGTCAGGGCGAGCTGGGCGACGATCCGCTTCGCGATCGCAGGGTAGTCCAGGGTCAGCCGGGGCTGCGCGTTCAGGACTGCGACTGCGGTCAGGAGCGCGACTGCGAGGGTCAGGACGGGCACAGAGCGGTGCACCTGCGCATTATGACGGGGACAGAGCTCGGAGGTGGGGACAGAGCTCGGAGGGAGGGGACAGAGCTCAGAAGGGGGGACAGAGCTCGGAGGTGGGGACGGAGGTCGAGAGCCCGGTGGACCGCCGATTTCGCATTCCCTGTTGGAAGGTGATCCATGGAACACGTCCGGGAACATCGCAGCCAGCTCGCGGAACCCGAGAAGCGGCTGCTCATATTCATTGCCAGCCGGCTGCCGGCGTGGGTGACGTCGGACG
>DASQHH010000670.1:0-5150 GCA_035632195.1 Vicinamibacterales bacterium | reverse complement strand
GCGAACGACGACCGGATTGTTCGCGTGGTATTCGCCGTCGCGGCGGTAGCCGTGCAGCCCCGGATAGTCGAGGCCGCCGCCGGATGCGCACGCCCGTCGATGCCGCTCCGCAATCGCCGCGGCGATTTCGGCGAATCCGGCGCCGCCGATGGGCGACGGCGTGCCGTGGAAGCATCGATCGACGACCGACGCGTGAAGCCCGATGACCTCGAACAGCGATGAACCGCAGTAGCCGCTGAACGTACACACGCCCATCTTCGACATGACGGTCAGCAGTCCGCGTTCGAGCGCCCTGCGATATCGTCCAGGGGCGCCATCGTCGCTCGCGTGATCGCAGCTCTCCGGTGCAGCCACCGTCTCGAACGCCAGCCACGGACAGACCGCCGAGGCGCCGAATGCGCAGAGCGCCGCAAGTTGATGCGCGTCGCGGACGTCGCCGGTGTCGGCAACGATGCTGGCGCGCAGCCGGAGGCCGCGCGCGATGAGCGCGTGATGGACGGTCGAGACGACGAGCAGCGCGGGCAGCGGCGCTCTTTCGCGGCCCGCGCCGCGGTCGCTGAACACCAGGATCGCGCAGCCGGATTGGACCGCGTCGCACGCCGACGAGACGATGCGGTCAAGACAGCCCTCGATCGCGTCGCCGGAGCCGGCCGACGCGGCTTCAATCGTCGTGTCGATCGAGCGTGACGACAGGCCGGGCATCGTCATCAACGCGCGGATTTCGGCCGAGTCCAGAACGGGCGAGCCCAGCACGACCCGGCGCGGGCGCGGCGACAGCTCGTCGACATAGTCGCCGTGCGCGCCGAGCACGGACGTCAACGACATCACGGCCGACTCGCGGTACGGATCGATCGGCGGATTCGTCACCTGCGCAAAGCGCTGGCGGAAGTAGTCGGTGAACAGCCGCGGACGCGACGACAGCACCGCCGGCGGGGTGTCGTCGCCCATCGAGCCCACGGCCTCGTGTCCGTCGACCGCCATCGGCTTCAACAGGAGTTCGATTTCTTCGCGTGAGATCCCGAACAGCTGCTGCTGCAACACGGCCGCGTGTCGGGGTCGAGCTTGCTCGCCCCGACGAGCGTCGGTCGGAAGCCGTTGGACGACGGATGAGACGAGTTTCGCATACGGTCGCCGCCGCGCCAGGGCGCGGCGGATCTGCGCCGTCTGCAGCACACGGCCGCGCTCGAGATCGACGATCAGCATTCCGCCCGGCCCGAGGCGGCCGCGGTCGACGATCTCGTGCCGTTCGGAGAGGACCCCCACCTCCGACGCGAGCGCAACGACGCCGTCCGCCGTCTTCACGACGCGCGCCGGACGGAAGCCGTTGCGGTCGAGCGCGGCGCCGACGAACCTGCCGTCGGCGAACACGAGCGCCGACGGTCCGTCCCACGGCTCGCTGACGAGCGACTGGAACTGGTGGAACGCGCGCACCTCCGGCGTCAGGGACTCGTCGCGTTCCCACGCGGGCGGCACGAGCCGCGACAGCGCGTGCGCGATGGACGACCCGCGGTACTGCAGCAATCCCACGGCGTCGTCGAGCGACCGCGAGTCGGACCCCTGCGCGGAGACCGGCCGTTCGCCTTCGAATCCCGTGATGGAAGTCCGATCCAGAAACCGTGCACGCATCCACGTGCGATTGCCGACGATCGTGTTGATTTCGCCGTTGTGGGCCAGCGTCCGGAACGGCTGCGCGAGCGCCCAGTTGGCGGACGTGTTCGTGCTGAATCGCTGGTGGAACGTGATGAACGTCGATTCGAAGGCATCGGACGAGAGATCGGGATAAAAGACATCGAGCGCGTCCGGTGCCACAAGAGCCTTGTGGACGACAGTCCGGGTCGACAGCGATACGACGTCCAGCGAGAGGCCGCGGTCGGCCGCCGTCCGTTCGATCCGCACGCGGGCACGGTAGAGCGCGCGCGCAACAACCGATTCGTCCTCTGAAAACGCAGCGATCGCCTGGAGCACCGCCGGCGCCGTCCCGCGCTGCGCCGGCAGGACCGCTGCAGCGTCGGTCGGCACGTCGCGCCAGACGACGGCGGCGGCGCCGGCCACGCGCAGATCCCGCTCGATGATGTCTTCGGCGGCGGGCCTGTCGCCGCCGCGGACGAAGAACATGCCGAGCGCGCGGCAGCCGGCAGAGCCCGATACGCCAGCGGAGCGCGAGGCTTCAGCCGAGCGATCCAGCAGGCGCCACGGGATGGCCGTCATGACGCCGCAGCCGTCGACCGACCCGAGCGACGCCTGCGCGCCGCGGTGCGTCAGGCGCCGCAGCGCGAGCAGGCCGTCTTCGACGATCGCGCGCGTCGCGGCGCGGCCGGTCGTCGCAATGAAACCCACACCGCACACGGCGTGGTTATCGTCGAAGACGATTGATAATCAAAATAGAACTTTCGAATACGACGCATGCGCGGCACACATGCCGCGTCGATGCTGCGCTATCATCCCTCGCATGCGCGCATTGTATGGATTGCCCGTGCTCCTCGCCGCCGCTGTCTCCTGCGGCGGCGAGCCCCCAAAGACAACGGCGGCGACCGCGCCGGCCCCCGCTCCGGCCGCACCCGCGCCGCCGCCGAAGCTCCGTATCTACGTGACCAACGAATGGTCGGGTGATCTGACCGTGATCAACGGTGAAACGCAGACCGCGATGGGCACGTACAAGCTCGGCAAGCGGCCGCGCGGCATCCAGGCGAGCCCCGACGGCAAGTCGCTCTACGTCGCGCTGAGCGGATCGCCGCCTGCGCCTCCGGGTGTCGACGAAAAGACGCTGCCGCCGCCCGACCGCACGGCCGACGGCATCGGCGAAATCGACGCCGACACCTACAAGGTCAAGCGCATCATCCACGCCGGTAACGATCCGGAGCAGCTGGCGATCAGCGGCGACGGCACACGGCTGTATGTCGCCAACGAGGACGCCGCAACCGCCAGCATCGTCGACGTCGCGACCGGCAACATCCTGGAGGCGGTGAAAATCGGCGACGAGCCCGAAGGCGTGAAGATCCGGCCGGACGGCAAGGTCGTCTACGTCACGAGCGAGGAAGACGGCGCCATCTTCGCTATCGACACGGCGACCAACAAGTTGATCGCGCGTATTCCCGCGGGCCATCGCCCCCGCGGCATCGGGTTCCTGCCGGACGGGTCGCGTGCGTACGTTACGCTCGAGAACGACGGCGCCCTCGCGCTGCTCGACTCGCAGCGGCACAAGTTCATCAAGCTGATCCCGCTCAAGGGCGAAGGCAAGACGCCGAAACCACGCCCGATGGGGATCACGGTCCAGCCCGACGGGTCGACGATCTTCGTCACAACCGGGTCGTTCGGAAAACTCTTCTTCCTCGACCCGAAGACGAACACCACGACGGGCGATCTCGATGTCGGTCAGCGACCGTGGGGTGTCGCGCTGATACCCGACAACAAGACGCTCTACACGGCGAACGGCCCGTCCAACGACGTATCCATCGTCGACGTGACCACGAAGCAGGTCGTGAAGAAGATTCCCGTCGGCGATCGCCCGTGGGGCGTGGCAATCATCACGCGCTGACTAGCGCGTGAGATCGATCGTTACGGCCGCGCCGAACAGCATCGTACGGTCGTTGTCGGACGCCGCGTATGTCAACAGCGTCCTCAGATCCTTCTTCACGCGTCCATCGAACACGGTCTTGCCGTTCGCCACGACCTTCACCGGCCTGGTGAAGTCGAACTGGTCGGGCGACAGCAGCAGCGTGAATGCGCCCACACCGCGCGTCGTAGCGGTCACGGTGTTGCCGGCGCGCAAGAGATCGACGCGTCCCGACGGCTCTGAGCGGTCGAACAGTTCGCGCGCCGGAGGCTGGACGATCTGCGGCTCGTAGGTGCCCTCGAGCTCGACGGGCATATTGTCGCGGACGACGAGCAGCGTCATTTTCGTTCCGGGCGGCACGGTCTCGAACGCTTCCGCGACTTCGACTTCAATGTGCAGCGTCTCGTCGTTGAGCCGCAGCAGCGCGTCGCCCGCTTTGAGCCCCATGCGATCCGCGTTCGAGCCGGGCACGACGCGCGTGACGTGCGAGCCGACCGACCGCGCGCCGAAATCGGCGACCGGCGGTCCGCCGAACTTGTTCAAGTCCTGGAGCGCTTCGCCCGCTCGGCCAATGCCTTCGCGCTCCTTTCCCGCGGTCGCCAGCTTGTCGATCACGAGCCAGTGCGCGCGGCCGTACAGGCGCGTGTCGTAGGTTTCCCACGTCAGGGTGTCCGGCAGCGGGTTGCGCGGATGCGACCGGACGAACGCCTCGTATGGATCGCGCACCTGCGGCCACCAGGCGGTGTTGTGTCCCGCGCCGGCCTGCGGGTGGTACTCGAGCGCGACGCCGCCTCGCTTCAGATGATCCACGTAGGGGTCGACGATCCGCGTCGGATACAACGGGTCTCGCTCGCCGTTGACGATGAAGAACGGCTTGTCGCGCAGGTTGTTCGGGTGGAGCGGTCCGTTCGCGGCGATGTCGGCCGCGGCCAGCACCATGATGAAGCCGTTCAGCGGCAGGAAGCTCGCGTACGGCGTCGTATCGCGCATCGCGACGAAGTAGGTACCCGTGCCGCCGTCCGAGACTCCGGACAACGCGACGTGATTCTCGTCGACGTCGTAGTCCCGTTTGACGCGATCGAGAATCTCGCGCAGGTTCAAAATCTGGTCGTCGCTCCACCAGGGCATCTCGTCCCACGCAAATGGAACGATGTAGATCTGATCGTCGGTGCCGGCAAGCTGGCCGATGCCGCCGGCGTTGGCGGGCGGCAGACTGCTGCGCCGCATCATGACGCCGCCGTGCAGTTGGACGCGAACGGGATATCTCTTCGACGGGTCGTAAGACTCCGGCACGTTGACGGCAAAGCGGTGCTCAACGCCGTCCGCCGTGCGATTCGTCATCCACACCTGGCCGGTCTTCCCAGCCGGGCCCGCGTACGTACGTCCGCGCTTCAGCCGCGCGTACGCCTCATCGAAATCGACGCCGCTGCGGACGACGGCGTCGACGAGCGCCGAGGCGGCAGGCGCATTCGAGGCCTGAAAGAACTTCTGGAAAGCCGGGTCGACAGCCGGTGTTTGTGCAGCGACGGCGAGGACGGCTGCTGAAGCGACAACGCATGCGCCGATGGCCGGACGAAGCATGCGGGTGTATAACATA
>DASQHH010000669.1:0-3100 GCA_035632195.1 Vicinamibacterales bacterium | reverse complement strand
CTTTCATTTCCTTCTGAAGCGCCTTGGCGAGACGGACCTCGTCCTCGGTCCACTGCGGCAGGCCGACGGTCTCGATGTTCGCCTGCATCGTTTCGGCGATCGTCTTGTTGAAATGTCCGGGCCACGCAGAGCCGAGCACCCTCGACGTCACGGTCGTGTCCGTCATCATCGTGGCTGCCTGCGCCATCCGGTTGCCGATGTCCCACAGCTCCTTGATGTGCGCGTAGTCGGTCTCGCGGAAGTAGTACCAGACGGACGCGGTCGGCGGGACGACGTTCGGCTGATCGCCGCCGTTCGGGATGACGTAGTGCGACCGCTGCTGCAGCCGCAGGTGCTCGCGGCGGAAGTTCCAGCCCACGTCCATCACCTCCACGGCGTCGAGCGCCGAGCGGCCGCGCCACGGCGCGCCCGCCGCGTGCGCGCTCTCACCCTTGAAGTCGTATTCGACGGACACGAGGCCGTTGCCCGCTTCGTCGCCCCAGCTGACGCCCATATTCGCCGCGACGTGTGCGAACAGTACGACGTCGACGTCCTTGAACAGTCCAGCGCGGACGTAGTAGGCCTTGCTGCCCAGCAGTTCCTCGGCAACGCCCGGCCACACCTTGATCGTGCCCTTGAGGTGCTGCTGCTCCATGACCTTCTTCACCGCGAGCGCCGCGGTGATCTGGAGCGGCATGCCGGAGTTGTGTCCCTCGCCGTGCCCCGGCGCGCCTTCGATGATCGGCTCGTGATAGCCGACGCCCGGCTTCTGCGATGCCTGCGGGATGCAGTCGATGTCCGACCCGAGCGCGATGACCGGCTTGCCCGATCCGAACGTCGCCATGAACGCCGTCGGGATGCCCGCGACGCCCGCCTCGACGCTGAAGCCGTTCTTGCGCAGGATGTCCTGCAGATACTTCGACGTCTCGAACTCCTGGAAGCCCAGCTCACCATAGCTGAAGACGGTGTCGTTCATCTTCTGGATGTCTTCGCGCATGCCGTCGACTTCCTGCGCCACGTCCGCCTTGTATTTGTCGAACGTCGGATTCGGCGGCAGCTTCGGCACCGGTTGGTCCTGATCCGCGCCACCGCGGCCGCCGCGGCCCTGTGAGGCGCTCAGCGAGCAGGTCAGCACCGCCGCGATCGCCAGCGTCGAGAATCGAAAGACGCGAACCATGAGAGCCTCCAATGAGAATGGGATGAAGATGGCGCGATTCTATATCATCGGCTGATGCCGGTTTTCGAGCCCAGGCCGTCGCTGCGCAGCGGCCATCGCATGACGCTGTACAGCTGGGGCAATCCGCGCTACTTCCCCCGGCTGCCGGCGCCGACGAAACGGTTTTTTGACGTCGCCGATCGGACGCGCGTGGTCGCGGCCTGCCACTGGCAGCGCGAGCGGCATCGCTGCCCCACTCTCATCGCGCTCCACGGCCTCAACGGATCCGTCGACGCGCACTACATGCGCGGCCTCGCGGCGAAAGCGTTCGAACGCGGCATGAACGTCGTCCGGCTGAACCAGCGCAACTGCGGCGACACGGAGCATCTCGCGATCGGGCTCTTTCACTCGGGGCTGACGGCCGACGCCGCGCACGTCGTTCGCGAGCTCACGGAAATCGACCGGCTGCCCGCGATAGCCGTCGCCGGATATTCGCTCGGAGGGAACCTTGCGCTGAAGCTTGCGGGCGAGTACGGCCGCCATGCGCCCCCGACCTTCGTCGGCGTGGCGGCGGTGTCGCCGATCGTCGAGATCTCCGAGTGCACGCGCGCGCTCGAGCGGCCCGAGAACGTGCTCTATCAGTGGAACTTCGTGCGCGATCTGAAGCGGCGGATGCGGCGCAAGGAGCGGTTCAACCCGGGGCTGTTCGACCTCACCCGCCTCGGCCGCGTCAGGACCGTGCGCGAGTTCGACGAAACGTACACCGCGCCCTACTTCGGGTTCCGCGACGCCGAGGACTACTACCATCGCGCGAGCGCAATGCGGATCATCGACCGCATCGCCGTGCCGGCGCTCATCATCACCGCCGAAGACGACCCCTTCGTGCCGTCGCAGCCGTTCCGCGACGCGAAGGTCACGTCGAACCCGCACATCGAGCTGCACCTGTGCGAGCACGGCGGCCACTGCGGTTTCGTGGGCCCGAAGTCCGGTGGGGACGACGGCTACTGGGCCGAGAGACAGATCATCGACTTCGTGGAACGGCACACGATCAGCCGGCGGTCCCCGGCGCAACCGACTCACCTCGACGTCAGCGTATGAACATTCGGTCCTGGCTCGCTGCAGGCCTTCTGGCCGCACTCGCCGGTCAACCGACTCGGACGTATCGCATCGCGACGATCGAGTTCTTTGGTGGGAAAGGGATCGATATCAGTGCGCTCCGGGCTTCGCTGCCGGTGCGCGAAGGCGACGAGTATTCGGACAGAACGGGGCCGCTTCTGCGCCAGGCTGTCACGGCGGCGACCGGTAACTCGCCGACCGACGTCAACGTCACGTGTTGCGACGATCAGCAGCGGCTGCTGATTTACATCGGCCTGACCGGAGCCTCATCCCGACCATTCACGTACAACGCGGAGCCGACCGGCACGTCCCGCCTTCCGCCGTCGATCGCCGCGCTCGAGGCACGGCTCGAGACGGCGATTGAAGCGGCCGTGCGAAAAGGCGGTGAGGCGGTCAAAGAGGACGACGGGCGCGGGTACGCGTTGGTTAACGATCCGGCCGCACGTGCGCTTCAGTTGGCGGTTCGCCGCTACGCATTGCAACACCAGTTGGAGCTGTCTCGCGCTCTCGAATCGAGCGATGTCGAACAGCGGCGTGTGGCGAGCGAAGTGCTGGGGTACGCGCGTCAGTCACAGCCGCAGATTCTGGCCCTGGTGAAAGCCTGCCGCGATCCCGACGATGAGGTGCGCAACAATGCGGCGCGGGCGATCGCCGTGCTCGCGCGCTCGAATGCCTCAGTCGCACGCGGAATCCCGCCGGCCACTTTCGTAGAAATGCTCAGCGCGGGCGTCTGGACGGATCGGAACAAGGGAGCGATGGTCGTCGAACGATTGACCGCGACTCGCAATCCGGAACTGCTCGCGAACCTGCGCGCGACCGCACTCGATGCCCTTATCGAAATGGCGGAAT
>DASQHH010000668.1:0-3095 GCA_035632195.1 Vicinamibacterales bacterium | reverse complement strand
GGCCGGCACCCGCGTACAGCGCGAACACGCTCACGGTCGGCAGCAGCTCGTTCTGCGTGAACTTGACGGAGATGTCCTGGTTCTGCAGATCCTGTGCGGCGGCTTTCAGCTCGGGCCTGTTCGCCGTCGCCGTCGCGAGCGCCGACGCGACGTCGGGAACGCCGTGCGCCGCCGGGTCTGGAAGAACGTCGGACGTCGTGATTTCAGCAGCGTCCAGCGCCGGATCCGCGTTCTTGCTCAGCAGATTCTTCAGCTGCGCCTGCTGATTCTCGAAGGTCGTGCGGGCCACGATCAGATCCCGCTGCGCGGACGCTTCCGCTGACTCCGCGGCGACGACGTCGATGCCGGCCGCACTGCCGAATTCCACGCGGACTTTCGTGTCGGCGACGAGCCTTGTCGCCGCCTCGACGCTGCGCTGCGCCGCATCGATCGCGAGACGCGCAGCCGCGAGTCCCCAGTACGCGTCCTCGACCGCGGTGGCGACCGTGGTCACCTGCTGCCGGAACAGTTCGTCCGAGGTCTTGATGTTGTTCGCCGCCACGTTGAGGAATCGCCGGTTCACGAGGAAGCCTGCGCCGTTCAGCAGCGGCTGGTTGACGCCGAGGGTCATGCGGCTGACGACCGCCGGATTGAAGAGCAGCGCCTGCTGCGTCGATTTCTGCGCGATGCCGTTGACGGTCAGCGTGATGCTCGACCCCTGCGGGAAGAGCTGCGTGTAGTTGACGCTGCTCGCCGACGAGAACGTCGTGACCTGCGGCACGCCGGCGACGACGAGGCTGTTCAGAGGCGAGGCCGTGCGGTCATAGCTGGCGCTCACCGTGACGGCGGGATCGAATGTCCCGACCTGGGGCACGCTGACCGCGCCGCCGCCGCCGGTGATGCCACCGGCGCTTCCGACACCGCCGGTGTTGGCGGCCTGGTTGACGCCGACGCCCAGCGCGCCCGCGCTCAAGCCGGCGGGCAGCAACGCGCCGGGGATGCCGCGGGCCGCCTGTCCCGAGCTCGTTCGCAGCAGGTCGGCTTCGGCGATTGGGCGGGCGAGCCGCTGCACAGCCAGGTCGAGATTGTTTTCGATGGCGAGCGCCAGCGCCTGGGACAGCGACAGGTCCAGGCGGCCGTCGCGGAGGAGCTGGTTCAGCCGCGGAGAGTTCTCCAGCGGAATCTGCGGGATTGGCGCTCGTTTGTACGGATTGAGCACGCCGGGAAACGCACTCGGCGCAACGAATGGGCTGTCTGATGCGGTCGGCGTCTGCGCGCCGGCGCTGCCAATCGATGCGAACACCACGACGACGGACGTACACGCCACTCTGTTCCACCACACCATGACCACACCTGCGCTGAAAGGGACTCGAACAGGACGGGCGGATCAGGCGGCTGGCGGGCCTCGAACATCCGCGGGAGTGACGACCGCGGACGAGGGAGCGGTTTCGGGCAGGATGATCGCGTCGCGTGATGGCGACGCAAGACAGGCGATGAAGGGAGCAGCGGAGCTGATGAACGGCGCCACGCTCTTCTCGTGCGGCCGTTCGAGGTTCTTACTGATTCTGAACGCGGTCGGGTTGTCGAAGCCCGTCAGGTGGTCGTGGATGCGCGTCAGCGTCGGCAGCGACGCAAAGACGGCAACGACCGCGATGGCGGCGGCGCGGAGAACCAACCGGCGCATGCGGGTGCATCATACCGAAAATCCTGTCCGGACGGGATGGCGGCCGCCAGTGCAGGTGTGCTACTCAGTGAGAGATGCGTTCGGCATCCCCGCCAGAGTGAACATCCTCGAATTCACCGCGCTCGTCGGCCTGGCGTCGGGCCTCGCCGGTTTTCTGGGCGCGCTCACGGGCCTCGGCGGCGGCGTCGTCATCGTCCCACTGCTGGTCATCGCGTTCGGTGTCGACATCCATTACGCCATCGGGGCGTCGCTCGTCTCGGTCATCGCGACGTCGTCCGGCGCGGCAGCGGCGTATCTCCGCGAGGGCTACACGAATACGCGCGCGGCTATGCTGCTCGAGGTGGCGTCCACGGCCGGCGCGCTGTCGGGAGCCGCGCTGGCTGCGAGGGTTCCTGCGAGCGGACTCGCCATCGCGTTCGGAGGGGTGCTGCTGTATTCGGCGCGCTTCGGCGGGCACCACGACGTGCCGTTCGACGCGAGCGCACCGCCCGATCGATGGGCCGCAGCGCTTCGGCTCGATTCGTCGTATCCCACGCCGGACGGACCGCGCGCGTATCGCGTGCAACGGGTGCCGATGGGCTTCGGGCTCATGTACGGCGCGGGTATCCTCTCGGGCCTGCTCGGCATCGGTTCGGGAGCCGTCAAAGTGCTCGCGCTCGATCGCGCCATGCGGATGCCGTTCAAGGTATCGACCACCACCAGCAACTTCATTATCGGCGTCACGGCGGCGGCCAGCGCGGGCGTGTATCTGCGGCGTGGCTATCTGGAACCGGGACTCGCAATGCCTGTGGTGCTGGGCGTGCTGGTCGGGTCGCTCCAGGGCGCGCGCGTTCTGGCGACGGCGCAGACCTCCAGGCTGCGGCTCGTATTCACTGGCGTGATCGTGGCGCTTGGTCTCGAGATGATCTTCAACGGATTCGGCGGGCGCCTCTAAGTGTCGATGAAGAGCGAACGATTCGATCGTCTGCTGGGCCGCGTGCTGCGTGCCGGCGTGATCACGTCGGGCATCGTTGTCGCCTTCGGAGGCTGCGTATTTCTGCTCGCGCACGCGTCCGAAGAACCCGCGTATCACATTTTCCGGGAGCCGGATGCCGGTCTCCGCAGCCTCGGGGGCATCGCCGCCCGGGCCGCGACGCTGCGCGGCCGGGGCATCATCCAGCTGGGACTCCTGATTCTGATGGCGACCCCCGTTGCCCGCGTCGCCTTCGCCCTCGTGGGGTTTGTGAGGGAGCGCGACTGGCCGTATGTCGTGATTACGGCGACGGTGCTGCTCCTGATTGGTTACAGCCTGCTGTTCGGCTGACCGGCCATTTCCAAGGGGGCGGCTTCGGCTAACGGCAGTCGAACCGTAACGGTCACGCCGCGTGCCGGGCCGCCGCTGCGTGTCATCGAGCAGATTCCTGCCGAGCTAGGCGTGTGTCTCGCGGACGCC
>DASQHH010000667.1:0-1529 GCA_035632195.1 Vicinamibacterales bacterium | reverse complement strand
CGGGCCGCGTGCGGAGCACCGCCAGGTTCTCCGCGAGAAACGTCGCGTCCCACTCGTCGTCGCTGTCGAGGAACGCGAAGAAGCGGCCGGCCGCCGCGCGGAACGCCGTGTTGCGCGCCGGCCCCGGCCCGGCGTTCGGCTGCTCGAGGACGCGGACGCGCGCATCGCGTTCCGCGAACCGCTTCGCCAGCGCCACGGTGCCGTCCACCGACCCGTCGTCGACGATCACGAGCTCGAGGTCGCGAAACGTCTGACGCAGCACCGACTCGACGGCGGTGACCAGGTAGCCCTCGGCGTTGAAGGCCGGCATTACGACGCTGACGTCTGGCACGGCGCCGCCTCCTGACGCGCATCTGGAACGGTGAAGCCGGGAACGCGGACAGGCTCGAGGCCGATCGCCTCGTACAGCGCCGCCGCGGCGCGGCCGGTTGCCGTGCCCGCCTGATAAAAGATGTCTGCGCCGACCGCGCGCCGCGTCTCCGACTGCCGGCGCGGATCCGTCAGCGCGCGCTCGACGGCCGCAACGGTGTCGTCGACGGCGCACGTGGATGTCGAAACGTCGGCGAGGAGCTGCACGTAGTCCGGATGAACGTTCGCCGTCGCGATCAACTCCGGCAGATGGATCCGCACCAGCGGGCGGTCGAGCAGCAGATACTCGAATCCGGCGGAGCTGTGGTCGGTCACCATGACGTCGGACGCGACGAGATACGGGCAGATGTCGGCGCCCGGCGCGAGCGCTGCGGAGCCGGCGGTCATCAACGGCTGCAGCCGCGCCGCCCAGTCGACGGCGCCGGAGTACCGCGCGCGCAGGTCCCGCGACCGATCGTGCAGCTTGACGATCACGTTGACCGGCAGTGCACGCAGCCGCGCGACGAGCTCGACGCCGAAGGCATTCAGCGACGACGCCGGCGACCAGGTCGGCGCGTAGATGACCGTCGGTCGATCGTCCCGCAGGCCGAGGTCGCGCAGGACGGCGCCACGCTCGATCGAGCCATTGACCAGTCGATCGACTTTCGGCATGCCGATCATCCGGATCGCCGGACTGCCGGCGTCCAGCGCGCCGGCGGCGATGCAGTTGCGCAGCCTCCGCTCGTTCACGAAGAACAGGCGGTGCCAGGCGTTGAGCGGAGCGGTCGGCGCGTCGAAGCCGTACTTGCCGCCGACGCCGTGGAACATCTGGACGCGGCAGGTCGCATGCAGCAGCCGCGTCCAGGTGAAGTCCGACGTCACGTACGCGTCGAAAGGAACGAGCGCGGCGGCCCACGCGCTGATGATGCGGGCGTTCGCGCCCGAGGCATTCATCGAGGCGGCACTTGCCCCAGCTTCGCGGAAGATCTGCCGCGCGCGCGACGGGTCCTCGCTGGCGATGAACCGGAACTGGATGCGCGCGTCCGACCGCATCGCCTCGTGAACAGGCGCAAACATCGCGTAGTTCACGGGTGTGCGTGCGTCGACGAGAATCCTCCGGGTCATACGTCCTCGATGATCAGGCCCGCGCCAGCCGCCCGAGACGACGTCCGGCCAATTCG
>DASQHH010000666.1:0-1621 GCA_035632195.1 Vicinamibacterales bacterium | reverse complement strand
TTCTCGGCCGAGATGTTCTCCGCAGAGATGTTCTCGGCGGAGATGTTCTCCGCAGAAATGTTCTCCGCGGAAATATTCAGCGGATCGCTGACAACGACGGATCCCGGCAACACGCCCGCGCTCGGCTGGCTCCCGACGGCGTTGAAGGTGATTCCGTTCGTCGACGTACCGTCCGAGACCTGTACGAAGATCGGCGCAGTGGTCGTCGCGTAGACGACGCGCGTCGTGCTCGAGAACGGATTGAGCGTCACCACACCCACGCCCGGACCGCCTTTCGCCGCGGGATTGGTTTTCGAGAAGGATCCGGTCGAGGTGGTCGTGCCGGACGGATCGATCGTGAAGGTGACCGTCTTGGGCGCGTTCGTATTGTTCCAGACCTGCAGGGGGAACGTCAGAAACGCCCCGTCGCCGGGCGAGGGCGTCGTCTTGGCGGTCACCGGCGCGGTGATCAGCAGCCCGAAGCTCACTTTGGCGAGCAGCA
This sequence comes from Vicinamibacterales bacterium, assembly GCA_035632195.1. GTDB lineage: Bacteria > Acidobacteriota > Vicinamibacteria > Vicinamibacterales > CAVVIG01 > DASQHH01. The sequence continues at coordinate 1,140 of DASQHH010000666.1, read as the reverse complement.
GGTCGGTGTTGCGGGATCCGCCAGCCTGGCAGGCCGGCAGGCCGCCGATACCATGGGTCCACGCCGTGTATTGCGTCAGCTGATCGTTCGGCGGTATACCGCCCCGACTCGGGAGGACCGCTGCCGGTGGCAACAGATTCCGGTTGTCGCTCGCGGCGGTAAGGAAGCCCGGATAGGGGACCTCCTGCGCCGTCGTCGGCGCCTTCCAGGTGCCGTCGGCGCGCCTGACGAACGAGGTCGCGGGCGTCAGCGCGTTGTAGTCGCCCATGAAGCACGTCGTTCCACCGCCCGACTGCGGCCGGCAGTAGAAGTTCAGGCGAGGGATGCAGCCCGGTGCGAGCCCGGGGAGGCTGGCGGCCCCGGTGCCGCTCGGCTCGATGCCACTCGGGCCCGCGCAGGTTCGTGTGCCGTCGGCATGGATGATCTCGTTCACCGGCGCGACGTCGTTGACGTTCTCCGGGCGCGACTGCGTCACGCCGGCAACCACGTCGACGAGCCGGGTGCCCGACCGGTACGGATATCGCGAAATCTGGAAGCTCCTGCCGGCGACCGTTCCGTCCGCGTTCAGCATGGCGCCCCGCAGATCCATCAGGCGCTGATAGCCGCCGATCCAGTTGTTCGCGGTGAGCGCGGCGGTGCGGGATTCCCAGTACGTGACCATGCACTGGCCCGCGCCGCATGCGATTGACGGCATCAACTGCGGATGGGCGGCGTTGTTGTCGCGTCCGACGTTCCAGAAGAACCCCTGCCCATCGAGCTCCGCCGTGCGAGGCGCGATGTCGAACGCTTTTCGGACGCTCCAAGTCGTGCCGCCGTCGCTCGAGCGCGTGAGCATGATCCGCGGGCTTCCACCGGAACCGCAGGACAGCGGGGCGCCCGTGCCGGGGTCGGCACATTCCTGGAACACGGCGAACAGCGTGCCATCGGCCGCTGCCGCAGCGGACGGGAACCCGTTGGAGCGCGGGGTGATGTTCTGCTCCGACGACTGGAGCGCCGCGACGCTCGTCGAGTCCACTTTGACATTTCCCTGATCGAACGGCACGAACGGCGCGCGGTCCAGAATCGATTGCGCCTTCGTCCAGTTGCCCGGACCGACGCGATTCGAAACGTAGATCGCCGGACTCGTGCCGAACCCGCGCC
>DASQHH010000665.1:0-2592 GCA_035632195.1 Vicinamibacterales bacterium | reverse complement strand
GTTGGCCCGGTTCGACGGCACCGCGCTTTACGAGCACGCCGATCCCCGCCGCGGCGAGCATCCCGACTGGGGCACGCTGGTGTTCAACTACGGGCGGAACGAAGTCCGCAGCTTCCTGCTGTCGAACGCGATGTTCTGGCTCGAGGAGTACCACGTCGACGGCCTCCGCGTCGACGCGGTCGCATCGATGCTGTATCTCGACTACTCGCGCAAGCGCGGCGAATGGATCCCCAACGCGCACGGCGGACGCGAGAATCTCGACGCGATCAGCTTCCTGCAGCAGTTGAACAGCCTCACGCATGGGGAGCACGAAGGGACCATCACGGCGGCCGAAGAATCCACCGCGTGGCCCGGCGTCAGCCGTCCCGTGTATCTCGGCGGGCTCGGGTTCACCTACAAGTGGAACATGGGGTGGATGCACGACATGCTCGCGTATGCGGGCGAGGATCCGGTGCACCGCCGCTGGCACCACAACCTCGTGACGTTCTCGATGCTGTATGCGTTCACCGAGAACTTCATCCTGCCGTTCTCGCACGACGAGGTCGTGCACGGCAAGCGCGCGCTGCTGGACAAAATGCCGGGCGACGCGTGGCAGAAGCACGCGACGCTGCGGACGCTCATCGGCTATATGTACGGGCACCCGGGCAAGAAGCTGCTGTTCATGGGCAGCGAGTTCGGCCAGTGGCGGGAATGGAACCACGACTCGAGCCTCGACTGGCACCTGCTCGACGACCGCATGCACGCCGCGATGCGGCGCTACGTCCAGGCGCTGAACTGGCAATACAACGTCGAGCCCGCGCTGCACCAGGTCGACTTCGACCCCTCCGGCTTCCGTTGGATTGACTGCAACGACAACGAGAACAGCGTGATCTCGATCGTCCGCTACGCCCGCGACCCGCGCGACTTCGTCGTGATGGTGTTCAACTTCACCCCGGTGCCGCGGTCGCAGTACCGCATCGGCGTCCCCGAGGCCGGCTACTATGCGGAGACGCTGAACAGCGACGCCGACGTCTTCGGCGGCAGCAACGCCGGCAACGGCGGCGGCGCGTGGACCGAGCCCGTGGCGGCGCACGGCTTCGACGACTCGCTCCGCCTCACCGTCCCTCCGCTCGGGTGCCTGTATCTGAAAAAACGCTGACGGTGCCACGGGAAAGCAAACGCAGAGATCGCCGAGCACGCGGAGTTTTCTTTTGCACGGAAAACTCCGAAGTCTGTCTTGCAGGACGCGGTAGGCCGGCTTTGCCGGCCGACCGCGTCGAATCCGTTTGCGGATCCGTACGTGCCAAAAAACTCTGCGCTCTCCGCGCGCTCTGCGGTTGCTTTTCCGTGGTACTGTCGGAGGTTCATGTCCCTTCGAAGTTCCCGCGCCGTGGCGGTGACGCTCGTCACGCTCGCGACCTTCACCGACATCGTCGCCTACGCGATCGCGATCCCCGTGCTGCCGGCCCTCAGCCGCACGCTGGGCGCGTCGCCGACAACGATCGGTCTGCTGTTCGGATCGTTCGGCGTGACGCTGCTCACCGTGTCGATGCCGATGGGCGCGGTGTCCGATCGCGTCGGCCGCAAGGGTCCGATCGTCGGCGGGCTCGTCGCGCTCTTCGCCTCCACGCTGCTGTTCGCGTTCGCCGACTCGCTGCCGTGGCTCTTTGCGGCGAGGCTGGTGCAGGGCGCCGCGGATGCGGTCACCTGGGTCGTCGGATTCGCCCTCGTCGCGGACCTGTACGAGTCCGACGAGCGCGGCAAGGTCACCGGCATCGTGATGATGGGCACCAGCTTCGCCGTCATGATCGGGCCGACGATCGGCGGCTGGCTGTACGAGATCGGTGGTATCCGGCTGCCGTTCCTATTCGTCGCCGCCCTCGCCGCGGTGACGACGGCGCTGTTCTGCTGGTATCAGCCGCCGCCGCGCCACGCCGATACCGAGCACGTCCGCATCGTCACCGTGCTGCGCATCCCCGCCGTCGGCGCCTGCGCGCTCGCCGTCGTCGCGATCTCGTCGACGATCTCGATGCTGGAGCCGCTGCTGTCGTTGTACCTCGCCAATCTCGGGGTCGGCCCGGCGCGCGTCGGCAGCATCTACGGCGCCGCGGCGATCGGCGGTGTGCTGATGCATCCGATTTACGGCCGCCTGGCCGACCGCTTCGGCGCGAGGCGCCTGACGATGATCGGGCTCGCGCTGACGGCGTGCTTTCTGCCGCTCCTCGGCCTGGCGCACAGCTACCGCGCGGCGCTCGGGCTGTTCCTGCTGTCGGCGTCGGGCGCGGCGGTGGTCATCACCCCGTCGCTGTCATACATGGGCGAAGCGACATCCGACGCCGGCATCCGTTCGTTCGGCATCGCATACGGTCTGTACAACCTGGCGTGGGGCGCCGGCCTGCTCGGCGGTCCTGCGGTCGGCGGCTTTCTCTACGAGCGCGTGGGATTCGCACGCGTACTGCTCTCGTGGTCCCCGTTGCTCTTGCTCGTCATGGTCATGCTGGCCGCTGTCGGGGCAGACAGGGCAGGTGGGGCAGGTAGGGCAGGTAGGGCGGGTAGGGCAGACACAGAGGTCGCGTAGGGCTACGCAAGTGAAAGACATCGCGAAGGGGGACA
>DASQHH010000664.1:0-5301 GCA_035632195.1 Vicinamibacterales bacterium | reverse complement strand
GGCGAGTGGCGTCGTTGAATTGACGCCGCTCGGCTAAAGCCGAGCGCTCCGGGCTCGCGCTGCGGTCAGTTTTACGCGTAGACGTCGCCGTCTTTCATGCGCTTCTTCCCCTCCGGGCACTCCTTCAGCAGCGGACACACGGAGCAGTGCGGGACCGACTCGGTGCACGCCATGGCGCCGTGGTGGGAGAGGTATAGGTACGCGCGCCGGTAGGCGTCGATCGATTCGGGCAGTTCCCTGGAAAGCGCCTCGCGGACCGAACGCGCCATCCTGGAGAACTGCTTGTGCCCTTCGCCGTACCCGAGACGCCGGCCCACGCGGCCGACGCGCGAGTCGATCGGCAGCACGATCTGATTGGCCGCGAACAGCAGCATGCGCTGCGCGCCCTGCTCCCCCAGCGTCGGCAGCGGCTTGAGAGCGCGGCGCGCCGCGGGCAGCGGGCCCTTGATGATGTACGGAAGGTCGCGGTTGCGGCGGAAGACGTCGATCCCATTGCGCAGGTTCTCGAGACGCTTCTCCGTGTACGGACCGACGGATTTCACGATCGGCTCGAGCGTGGCAAGCGGAAGCCGCCACATGGCGTCAGGCGTCAACGCGTGAATCTTCTTCAGCCGCGCGAGGGCCGCGTCGCGCTTGAGCGGCGTCGCATGGACCGACAGCGCCTCCCACACGAACAGGATGAACGGATCCTTCGGAGGCGTCGGCAGCAGACCGTAGAACTTGTAGAGACGCGACAGGTGCGCGTCGAGCCGGCTCACACCCGCGCGATCTCCTCGTACAGCACGGCGGACGCGATGATCCCGTTGTGGAAGTTCGCCACGTCCAGCTTCTCGTTCGGCGCGTGCGCATTCTCGTCCGGCAGCCCGAGCTCCTCCTGGAACGTCGACACCACCGGAATCGAGCCGCCCTCGCGCGTGAAGACGGGCTTGCGGCCGAAGCCTTTCTCGATGGCACGGCCGGCCGCCTGAATGAACGGGTTGTCGTACGACGCCATCCACGGCTTGCCGCCGTGCATCCGCGTGATCTTCAGCTCGACGCTCTTCGGCGCCACGTCTGTGACGTAGGTTTCGAAGAGCTTCGCGATCTTCTCCGGATCCTGGTTCGGCACGAGCCGCATGCTGACCTTCGCCATGGCGACGGCCGGCAGCACCGTTTTCGCGCCCTCGCCGGTGAACCCGGACAGCAGTCCGTTGACCTCGAACGTCGGCCGCGCCCACGTCCGCTCGAGGGTCGAGAACCCGGTTTCGCCGAACACCTTCGGGATGCCGAAGTCCTGGCGGTACTTTTTTTCGTTGAACGGCAGCGACGCCCACGCCGCCCGCTCGTCATCCTTCAGATCCACCACATCGTCGTAGAACCCCGGAATCTTGATGCGGCCGCCGCGGTCCTTCATCTGCGCCAGCATCTGCGCGAGCGCGATCGCCGGGTTGACGACTGCGCCGCCGAACGACCCGGAATGGAGATCGGTATTGCTGCCGCGGAGATCGATCTGGAAGTACACGAGTCCGCGCAGGCCGTAGCACATCGACGGGATGCCGCGGGCGAACATCGGCGAGTCGGAGATGACGACGACGTCGGCCTTCAGGTCGTTCTTGTGCGATTTCACGAAGTCATCCAGGTTCTCGCTGCCGACCTCCTCTTCGCCCTCGAGAATGAACTTGATGTTGCACGGCAGCTTGCGGTTCTGCTTCAAGTGCGCTTCGACGGCCTTGAAGTGCATGAAGACCTGGCCCTTGTCGTCGGCGGAGCCGCGCGCGTAGATCTCGCCGTCGCGGCTCGTCGCTTCGAACGGCGGCGACTCCCACAGGTTCAGCGGATCGACCGGCTGCACGTCGTAGTGGCCGTAGAAGAGGATCGTCGGCGCTGCTTTGTCACTCCCGGGGCCCCCGCCCCCGGGACCCGCGCCGAGCCAGTCGCCGTAGACGACGGGGTTGCCCGGCGTCGGGATCAGCTTGACGTTCTGGAGGCCGATGCGGCGCATCTCGTCGGCGCACCAGTCGGCGCAGCGCTTCACGTCGCCGGCATGCGCCGGCAGGGCGCTGATGCTCGGAATGGCGAGGAACGCTTTCAGCTCCTCGAGATAGCGGTCGCGGTTGACGTTCACGAAGTCGATGACGTTGTCCATGCTCCCTCACGATTGACCGCGCGCCGTTCGGCCGCGAGCTTTTCCAGGTGGGCCTGCACGTTTTCCCGGGCCGCCGGCATGAGCGCGGGGGCCAGACCATGATAGATGTACTCGGTGATGGCCCGCACGGTCGCATGGCCGCTGGCCAGCGCGTCGAGGACCTGCCGTTCGCGCGTCAACCGGTGGTCGATGTAGCCGCGGATCAGATCCGCAGCGCGCTTCGGCGTATCCACAATCGCACCATGGGCCGGAAGCAGCACGGCGGGCTTCAGCGACAGGATGCGGTCGAGCGATCGCAGGTATTCGGCGAGGTTGCCGCCGCGGCTGGTGTGAATCATCACGCTGCTGCCGGCGACCAGCAGATCACCAGTCAAAATCGTCCGACTCGCCGCGTGCCACAGCGCGATATGGTCAGGCGAGTGGCCCGGCGTTTCGACGACGAGCAGGTCGGCGATGCCGACGGCGATGCGGCTGCCCTCGCCGATCGGCTTCCAGTCGACGCGATACGTCGCATCCTGACCGGGCCACGGCTTCTTCAGAAACTCAGCCCGCGGATGCGCGGCCGCAATCGCCGCCGCGCCGCTCGCGTGGTCCGCGTGCCCGTGCGTGACGATGACCGTCCGCAGCTCGGAGCGCAGCGACGTGAGGGCGCGCGAGAGATCCTCCAGGTGATCGGGTTTTCCCACACCGGCGTCGACGAGCACCGCGGATCCGTTTCCGTCGGCGACGAGATAGGTGTGATTGCCGGCGCCGGTCATCGGCGACGGATTGTAGGCGTCGAGCGTAATCGGGGCGAACGACATTCTTTTCGTGTTTTCGCGCTGAATTATGTTTCGTGTTTTCTGCTAGAAACTATATCGAAGGGACAGCTGGACGTGTGAATTGCGGCGGTACTGCCCCAGAAAGTCGTCGCTGTGGCCGCCGATGCCGACCGCGGCGATCGTCCCCCGCCAGTGCTGGCCCTTCGCCTGCGAGTATTCCACCTTCCCGTACTCGCCGTCGCCGTTCTGCCGGACCGCACACTCGAAGGCGACGCTGCGGTTCGTGTCGATCGTGTACGACGCACGGCCCACGACTGACTTCGTCATCCCGCGATCCGGTGCGAACGTCAGCGTCGATCGCTGTACCGTCACGACTTCGCCCGCGTATCCGCCGACGATGACCCACTCCCCTGTCTGTCGTTCCAGCTGCACGACGTACAGCACGTACTCGTCGGCTGCCAGCGAGCCCGGCGCCGTGAAATACGCTGCTTCACCCTTGATGGTGAACCATCGCGTGGGAACGGCCGTGTCTGCGCCGTACATGTGAATGCGCGGATAAAGGCGCGTCACATCGACTTCGAACGGGCCCGGGCCGGGTGCGAGGCCGATCGTCGGCAGGTGGTTGAAGCCGTCGAAGTACGACAGCGCGTACTCGAACCCGCCGCCAACGTGCGACCAGCGCACACCCGCCTGCGAACCGGACGGCAGGTCGGCGCCGCGGTCGACGACGGTGAACGGAATCTCTGGAACGGCCGTCCACCGCTGATTCGCGAGCGGTATCCGGCTCGGCGTGAATCGTGGCACCCACACCGCCTCGATGGAGTCGTCCGAAAGCTGCGTCGAGACGCGTACGCCGGTCACGCCGAGGAAATCGTTGTCGACGACGTTGAGAAAGTCACGCGGCGCGAAACGGTCGGTGGGCGTGACGATGTCGGTCTTGCCCCAGCGGATGAACTGCTTGCCGGCGTCGATCGACAGCGGCCCGTGCGTAATGGTTGCTGTCGCCCGCCGCAGGGAGAGCCGCGGGCGGAGCGTGCCCTGATCACTGAGGTCGAGACGCCAGCGGTCTTCGACTTGATCGTGCGAGTTCGCGCGAAAGTCGACGCCGGCCGCCAGCCGAATCCACGGCGCCAGCGTCGCGAAGACTTCCTCGCGCGCCAGGAAGTCGCCGACGGCCTGAGCGGGGTCGTTCTGGGCCTGCCGGGGGAAGAGCAATGCACTGCCGTCGAGAAAGCCGCGCTGCGTGACCGTTTGCGCGGAGGCAGTCACCGCCAGCAGCAGAACGAGCGACGCGATCGCGATTCTCACGGTCGGCGGATCGCTTGCAGCGTGAAGTCCTCTTCCTTCATCGGGACGTTGTATTCGAGCTTGTCGAGCGTGAGCTTCGTCCGGCTGCCGCGGCGCAGGTCCGACATCTCCAGCGTGTGCGCGGTCCATATGCCCTGGTCGTTCCGGAGGTCCGAGTAGTTCAGCCGGCGGACGACCTGCTGGCCGACATAATTCTCGAAGCGCGCGAACGCGTAGTTGTCCTTCCGCACCCAGACGATCGACTTCGTGTACTGCGAGGACTTGGCTTCCTTCGGCGTGCTCTCGATCTTCCAGCAGGCGGCGCCATCGACGATATCGTCGTTGCCCCCATGGGCCGCCGTGTAATCGTACTGATTGACGTCCCGCTCCTCCAGGTCCTCGAAGCTGAAGTCGGTGCCGAAGAAACGCGTTGAGCGGTCCTGCAGGGCAATACGGCGGTCGCGCTCGATGGACGGCGTCCACATCCACTGGTCCGACGCACGGTCGGGATGGTTGACGACCAGCAGCGCGACGCCCTTGACCTCGGCGGGCGCGAGGAACCGGAGCACGACGCGGCTGTTGCCATGCGAACCGAGACGCTCCAGCGTCCAGCGCTTGTCGCTCACCTTGCCCTTCGAGTCGAACACCTGCAGCAGCCCTTCGTACCGCTGCGACTTCGCGTCGGTGCGTTTCTGGGCTTCCTCGACGATCTGGCGCGCATTGTCGGCGGGTGACGCGGCAGTGTGTAGCCACGAAGACACGAAGAGCACGAAAAACAACCTATTCATACTCCAACGCCTCGACGAGAGACCCACGAACCGCGGACTCCGCCGGCCAGATGGCTGCGATGAACGCCGCACCGAGCATCACGGGCACGAGCGCGAGCATCGTGTTGTACGGATACTCGTAGTCGAGCCGCATGCCGCCGACGTCGTACAACACCATCTGCAGGATGTAATACAGGTTGATCGCGCCGAGGGCGACGCCGAGTGTGAGGCCGATGAACGCAATGCTCAGCGCTTCTATCCAGATCGTCCTCCGGATCTGGTTCTGCATTCCGCCCACCGCCTGCAGCACGCCGAGCTCCCGTCGGCGATCCGTGATCGACACCGTCAGCGTATTGACGAT
>DASQHH010000663.1:0-2658 GCA_035632195.1 Vicinamibacterales bacterium | reverse complement strand
GAACCACAGCGTTGCGAACAGCCCGTCCCGCTCCGTGCGGGCGGAGAAGATGCGCTGCGCCACGTATCCGCCGCCGCCGGGTTCCGCGCCGGGATACCAGCTCGCCCACCAGTTGACGCCGAGATAAACGAACAGCGTGATCGCCGGCATCCATGCCGAATCAGTCGACGGAAAGAACTCCAGCCGGTCGGGGACTTTCGCTTTCAGCGCGTCGAGACCGCCGACGGCCCGGACGGAGAAGTACGCGAGTGCGATCACCATCCCCATCTTCAGCGCGAACTGCACCAGATCGGTGACGAGCACTCCCCAGAGCCCGGCGAGCGTCGTGTAGAACGCGGTGAAGACCAGCATCGCGAGCAGCACCCAGAGCGCCCCGGTCTCGTCCAGGCCGAGCGTGACCTGGAGGATCTTCATCATCGCGAGATTGACCCAACCGATGATGATGCAGTTGATCGGGATGCCGAGATACAAGGCACGAAAGCCGCGCAGGAACGCGGCAGGCTTGCCGGCGTACCGCAATTCGGCGAACTCGACGTCCGTCATGACGCCCGCGCGGCGCCACAGACGCGCGTAGACGAAGACCGTGAGCATGCCGCTCGCGGCCATGTTCCACCACAGCCAGTTGCCGGCAATCCCGTAGCGCGCCACCATCCCGGTGACCACGAGCGGCGTATCCGCGGCGAACGTCGTCGCGACCATCGACGTGCCGGCGAGCCACCAGGGCACATCGCGGCCGCTCAGAAAGAATTCAGAGGTGCTGCCTCTGGCGCGCCGGGCGTAGTAGAGGCCGATGCCGAGGTTCAGCGCAAAGTACGCCGCGATCACCGCCCAGTCGAGCGCTGTCAGTGTCATTGCGGCCGGTTCTCGCACATCTGCAATCGACAATCAATCCGCAATCAGGCGAGCGCATCGTGAAACGCTCGCCTGACGTCGCGCATCTGATCGATCGTCCCTCCGCCGCAGGCGCGATTCGTGAGCAGGACGTAGTAGCGATTCCGCTCGGGATCGATCCACAGCGACGTCCCGGTGTACCCGACGTGGCCAAACGCGCGCGAGGACATCTTCGTGCCGCACGACGAGGTCGGCAGCATCGTGTCCCAGCCGAGCGCGCGCGAGCTGCCGGGGACCGTACTCTTCGTCAAGACTCGCTTTACGAGCGGCGGCGAGAAAGGCTCTGGCAGCTCGTCATCGCCCGTCGCGCCACGCGAGCCACTCGAGGCGCGCGCGGCGCGCAGCCAGAGGCGTGCCAGCGAGCCCACGGCCGCCACGCCCGCGAACACGCCTGCGTGCCCGGCCGCTCCCCCGAGGGCGTGGGCGTAGTTGTCGTGCACTTCGCCGACGAGCAACCGCCCGCGGCGGACGTCCTCGTCGAGAGGAATCGTCGGCGCCGCGGCCACCTTCTGAATGGGAAACAGATCGAACGCCGCGCCGCGCGCGCGCCCGAACCGCGCGAACTGCGTCGCCAGCGGCGCGACGCCACGGTCGGCGACGAGGAATCCGAGCAGGATGAATCCAAGGTCGCTGTAGGTCGAACGCGTCCGCGGCTCGTATTCGAGCGGCATGGCGCAGATCTCGTGTTCGAACTCGCGCCGCCCGGACGGCGGCGCATCGACGAGGCGCGCGGACAATCCCGACGCGTGCTCGAGCAGGTCGCGCACCGTCACCATCTCGCGGTCGGCACCCCGCCATTCGTCGAAGCACTGCGCGACCAGCGTGTCGAAATGCAGCTGGTCCCGGTGCACCAGCGCCATGACGAGCGTGGTCGTCGCCAGCGCCTTCGTGAGCGACGCAAGGTCGTAGGCGGTCTCGAGCTGCACGGCGGCGGCTCCGGGCTCGAACGTCAGCGTGCCGAGGGCATCCTGCCAGAGCGGTCCGCCCGCGTCACCCACCTCGATCGTCGCGCCAGGAAAGACGCCGTCGCGAATCGACGTTTCGATGACACGCCTGGCGAGCTGGTTCATACGCGCGCGCCTGAAGGCGCTGGGCGCTGGCTGAGCAGCGAGGCTGCGTACCCGACGGCGGCGCACATGATGGTGCCCGCAAGCACGTACCACGTCCAGGCCAGCGGCGTGAACACGCGGACCGCAATCATCGCCGCGAGTGAGACGCCGACGCCGACGATGACGCCGGTCTCGGTCGTCCGCTTCGTCAGCACGCCGAGCAGAAAGGCGCCGAGCATCGGACCGTAGACAATCGACGCAATTGTCAGGCCGACCGTGAACACGGACCCCCATCCGCGCGCGAGGACCGCGACCGCGATCAGAACGATCCCCCATGCCGCCGTCAGCCACCGCGACAACCGCAGCAGCCCGCCGTCGTCGGTTTCGCGCGCGAGCGGCTGATAGAAATCCAGCACCGTCGTGCTGGCGAGCGAATTGAGCGACCCGCTCAGATTCGACATCGCCGCGGCGAACACAGCGGCGATGACGAGCCCCGCGATGCCGTGCGGCAGGCTGCGGACGATGAACGCCGGGAAGATTTCGTCGTTCGACGCCAGCGGCGGCAGCGGGTGCGTCACGTAGTACGCGTGCAGCATCATGCCGATCGCGAGGAACAGCGCGAATTGCGCGAACACCACGAATCCGCTGACGATGAGCGCCAGCCTGCTCTCGCGCTGATCGCGGCACGTCAGCAGCCGCTGCACGAGCAACTGGTCGA
>DASQHH010000662.1:0-2266 GCA_035632195.1 Vicinamibacterales bacterium | reverse complement strand
ACCTGCCCTACCTGCCCGACGCGTACGCGTGCGAGCGGCCCTCGGCGAGCACTGGACGCAGATACTGTCCCGTGTAGGACGCTTCGACGAGCGCGACCTGCTCCGGCGTCCCTGACGCGACGAGGCGGCCGCCGTCCTCGCCGCCTTCGGGGCCGAGATCGATGATGTAGTCGGCCGTCTTGATGACGTCGAGATTGTGCTCGATGACGAGCAGCGAGTGTCCGGCCTCGATCAGCTTCTTGAACGCCGTCAGCAGCTTCGCGATGTCGTCGAAGTGCAGGCCCGTGGTCGGCTCGTCGAGGACGTAGAGGAGCCGTTCGCCGCTGTGCGACGACAGGTGCGCCGCGATCTAGATCCGCTGCGCTTCCCCGCCGGACAGCGTCGTCGCCGGCTGGCCCAGACGAAGGTACCCGAGGCCGATCTCGTCGAGTACCTGCAGGCGGCGCAGCACTTTCGGCGAACTGCTGAAGAACGTCAGTGCTTCGCGGACGGTCAGGTCCAGTACCTGATGCACCGTCCGGCCCTTGTAGCGGACCTCGAGCACCTGCGGCTTGAAGCGCTTGCCGTCGCACTGGTCGCAGGGCACGAACACGTCGGCGAGGAATTGCATCTCGACGCGGACTTCGCCTTCGCCCTGGCAGGCTTCGCAGCGGCCGCCCGGCACGTTGAACGAGAAATGACTCGCGGTGAGCCCGCGCGCGCGCGCGTCCTTGGTGGCCGCGAACAGCTCGCGAATCGGATCGAACGCCTTCAGATACGTCACCGGATTGCTGCGCGGCGTCCGTCCGATCGGCGCCTGATCGACGAGCACGGCGTCGGTGATGAATTCCGCGCCTTCGAGCTTGCGGAACGTGCCGACGCGCTTGTCCCAGCCGCCTTTTGCGCGCTTGATCGCGGCGTAGAGGACGTCGTGGACCAGCGTCGACTTCCCCGATCCGCTGACGCCGGTGACGACCGTCAGCGTGTTCAGCGGGACGGCGATGTCGACGTCCTTCAGGTTGTGCTCGGTCGACCCGAGCAGCCGGATCTTCTGCCCCGTTCCGCGGCGTCGCGCCGGCGGGACCGGAATCGCGAGCTCCTGCCGCAGGTACTTGGACGTCAGCGAACGCGCCTCGCGCAGCAGGCTGTCGAGCGTCCCCGAGTGCACGACGCGGCCGCCCTGCTCGCCGGCGCCCAGGCCGAGATCGACGATGTGATCGGCTACGCGGATCATGTCGGCGTCGTGCTCGACGACGAGGACCGTGTTGCCCTGGTCGCGCAACTGGCGAAGGATCGTGATGAGCCGCTGGTTGTCGCGCGAATGGAGGCCGATCGACGGCTCGTCGAGGACGTACAGCGTGCCGACGAGCGCCGATCCGAGGGACGTCGCGAGGTTGATGCGCTGCGCCTCGCCGCCGGAGAGCGTCGACGACAGCCGGTCGAGCGTCAGGTAATCGAGGCCGACGTCGCTGAGGAACGACAGACGCCGCCGGATCTCCTTCAGGACTTTGTCGGCGATTGCGGCTTCCTTCTCGGTCAGCTCCAGGTGGGAGAAGAAGTCCTGCGCTTCTTTGACCGTCAGCGCCGATACGCGGTCGATCGTCCGTCCCGTCACCTGCACGTCGCGCGCTTCGCGGCGCAGCCGCGCGCCGCCGCATTCCGGGCACGTCAGGTAGCCGCGATAGCGGCTCAGGAACACGCGGACGTGGACTTTGTATTTCTTGCGTTCGAGCCAGCGGAAGAAGCCGCGAACGCCGCCGAATTCGTCATTCCCGTCGGTGACGAAGCGCTTTTCGGCGTCCGTCATCTCGGCCCACGGCACGTCGAGCCGGACCTTCGCCTTCTTCGCCGCGCGCTTGAGGTCCGCGAGCTGCGCGCGATAGTGCGGCTTGCTCCACGGCTCGATGGCGCCCTGCTGGACCGACTTCGCCTGGTCGGGGACGACGAGGTCCATGTCGAGCTCGATGATGTTGCCGAAGCCGTGGCACGTGGGGCATGCGCCGAACGGGTTGTTGAACGAGAAGAGGCGCGGCTGCGGGTCCTCGTAGGCGATGTTGCACTGGCGGCACTCGAAGCGCTCGGAGAAGACGTGCGTGACCGGCGACTGCTGACTGGCAACTGGCGACTGGCGACTGGCGACTGCCCAGGCCGCTCCTCCGCCTTCGAGGTACGCGGTCTCAATCGAGTCCGTTACACGCTGCCGGAGGTCGTCACCATTCAGTTGCACGCGGTCGACGACGACCTGCAGGACGGACCGTTCCGTGAGCGACGCCGGATCCACATCGTC
>DASQHH010000661.1:0-2345 GCA_035632195.1 Vicinamibacterales bacterium | reverse complement strand
CGCGCGGTACACGGCGACCTGCTGCACGCGCTGCGGCGTGAGCTCCCGGCCGAGCCGCTCGCGCAGCGACGCGGCGTCCATGTCGAGATCCGCGGCCGACAGCGTGCCCGCGATGTGCGCCGCGTGATCGACGACGAGCCGCTGCCGCTCGCGGTAGTAGTCGCTCGCGATGCGGTTGGCCGTCGCGAGGACCTCCTCCATGGGCGCGTTGAACCAGCGGTCGATGCCGGTGCTGATCAGCTCGCTGCCGACGACGAGCAGCAGCACCGACGGCACGAACGTCATGCCCATCAGCAGCAGCACCAGCTTCGCGCGAAAGCGCGCGAACGGCAGCGCCTTGCGCCGTTCGACGAACAGCTTGATGACGTTGCGCGCCAGCACGAACAGCAGCGCGGCCAGCATCGTCAGGTCGCCGGCCGAGAGCGCGTAGAGGACGAACTCGCTGAGAAAGTCTGGCGAGAAGCGCGAGCCGCGCGCGACGATCATCAGCGCGGCGAGCGCGACGAGCAGGACGACGATGCCCGCGAGGATCAGCCGCGGGTTGTCGCGGAACGGACGGCGCGGCGGCTCCGGCGCGCGGCCCGGCAACGTCGGTCGTGAAGCTATCGACGTGACGGTTGCAGGCATCCTTCGGCTTTCAGCTATCGGCCGTCAGCCGAGAGCTACTCCTTCGCGTTCAACAGATCTTTGAGCTCGGTCATGAACTCGCCGATGTCGCGGAAGTGGCGATAGACGGACGCAAAGCGCACGTAGGCGACCTTGTCCAGCTGCTTGAGCTCCTGCATGACGAACGCGCCGACGTCGGCGGTCGCAATCTCTTTTTCGGGCCGCTCCTGGAGCGTCGCCTCGACCCGATCCGCGATCGCTTCGAGCGCCGCGACGGTGACCGGACGCTTCTCGCACGCCTTCAGCAGGCCGCCGATCAGCTTCGTCCGCTCGAACCGCTCGCGCGTGCCGTCCTTCTTCACGACCATGTACGGGATCTCGTCGATCCGCTCGTAGCTCGTGAACCGCTTCCCGCACTCGAGGCACTCGCGGCGGCGGCGAATGACCTCGCCTTCCTTGGACTCCCGTGAATCGACGACCTTGTCGCCGAGATGAGCACAGTAGGGGCACTTCATGCCGTTCGGTGTTCCTGCGTCTCCGCGATGCGGCGCAAGGCGCCGATGTTCATTCCTTCCTGCGCGGCGAAGAACAGGCCGAGGAGCAGCGCAGGACCGATCGAAAACAGGTGCAGCACGATCGCGGCGCCCACCGCCGCGGCGTCCGGCGCGCCGAAGAACATCGTGGCGCCGACGCGGAACGCCTCGTGGAATCCGCCGACGGCGCCGGGCGTCGGCACCGCGACGCCGAGCACGAGCAGCGCCATCAGCAGAAACGATCCGGTGTACGGGACGTCGAAGCGGAACGCCATCGCGACCGACCAGATGCCGAGACAGATCGTCAGCCACAGCGGAAACGACCAGAGCAGCGCGATCAGGAGGCGGCCCGGCCGGCGAATCGCGCCGAGGCCCCGCGCGAACTTGCCCGCGATGCGCGCGATCAGACCCGCGAGCTTCGACGGCAGCACCTGCTCGAGCCGGGCCAGCGTGTCTTCCACGCGCTGCGGATTGCCGGCGAGCAGGAATAGAAAGACCATCGCCGCCGCTGCGCCGGCGGCCGCGGTCGCGCCCGACCATTTCACGAAGGCGAACGCGGTCGGATTCACGTTACGGATGTTGCGTCCGAAGATGAAGAGGTACGACGCGAGCAGCGTGCAGACGGTCGTGACGTCGAGGAGCCGCTCCAGGATGATCGTCGCGAACGCGCCGGTGGCGGTCATCCGCTCGCCGCGGTCCGTCCGCGCCAGAAAGTACGGTCGAATGACCTCACCCGCGCGCGCCGGCAGCACGCTGCTCGCCGCGAAGCCGACGGCCGTCGCGCGAAACGCCGTCCCAAACGTCGTCGGGCCGAGCGGCTCGAGCAGAGACTGCCATCGCAGCGAGCGGATCGCCAGGTTCGCGAACATCGTCGACAGCGACAACGCGAGCCATTCCGGCCGGGCACGAAAGATATCCGCCGCCACGCGCCAGAGGTCGACGTTGTGCAGGAACAGCACCACGAGGCCGGCGGCCAGGAGGATCACGACGGCCGTACGTATGCGGGATCGCATCGCCGTTGGAGGCCCTTAGTATAGCGGCCCTATATGTTGTTGTTGTCAGTCGGCCGCGCACCCTGTAAGATTCGGACCTTCTCCGGCTGAGGAATTTGTTGCCGCTCGCCTCGCCCATTCTCCAGACCACGCTTGCCGGCCGCACACCGGATCGCCAGGGAAAGGTCCGCGACATCTTCGAGTTCGGCGATCG
>DASQHH010000660.1:0-4897 GCA_035632195.1 Vicinamibacterales bacterium | reverse complement strand
TGCCACGACGCTCCAGAGCGGACCCATCGGGCTGCCGCGCGGCGACCGGGACGGGCTGATCCAAATGCCGTCGAAGCCCGTCGAAGGCAAGCTGCCCCTGTTGCTTTTCCTCCACGGCGCGACACAGACCGGCGCGGGCATGCTGCGGCGAATCGGCCGAGCCGCCGAGGAAGCGGGCGTTGTCGTCGTTGCGCCCGATTCACGCGACGTCACGTGGGATGCCATCCGCGACGCATTCGGCGAGGACGTTGCGCACCTGAACCGTGTCCTCGATTACGTTTTTGCGCGCGTGGCGGTCGACCCCGGTCGGATAGCCATCGGCGGTTTCTCCGACGGCGCCACCTATGCGCTGTCGCTCGGCATCTCCAACGGCGACCTGTTTCCGCGCGTCGCCGCGTTCTCTCCCGGCTTCGTCATCAGCGCGTCCCCTCGTGGCCGCCCCCGGTTCTTTCTGTCGCATGGACGGTCGGATCAGATTTTGCCGATCGATCAGTGCAGCCGTGTCATCGTGCCGCAGCTGCGGTCGAAGGGCTACGACGTGACGTTCCGCGAGTTCGAGGGGCGCCACGAAATGCCGCCCGACGTCATCGCCGAAGGCCTCCGCTTCATTACGGCGTCTTAGACGGCTACACCGACCGTGAGTCTTACGCGGTCGGGCTTCGGTCGTTCCGACTGATTCGCCTCGATTTCCGCCTGCAAGCGCCTGCTCTGCCGCCGGATCGCGCTTTGCAGATCGTCCCGCGACGCGCAGCCGCGCTGTCACTCATTACTGCCAGGCGAGGGTCATGCGCACGACTATCGCAATCACGGTCGGCGTTGGCGTTCTCGTCGGCCTCGTACTCCGCTTCATGCGGAGGAAATCGGTTCACGTGGACGCCGGCTCGGTCAGCGGTCAATGGATCGCCGAGCACAGTTCGCGAACCGATCAAACTTGGACGTAAACGGAGGCTCTATGTGGAAGCGCGATGCAATGCCCAAACCCGCCGGTCCGTCGGATGTCACACAGCCGATGCCGGCCATGACGCCGCCGCCTGCGCCAGCGCCCGTCAGGCCGATCGAGGCGCGCCAGCCTGAGACGCTCATCATGGATCTCGGCAAGTCCGTGCGCATCAAAGGCGAGCTGAGCGCGTCCGAAGACATGACGCTGTGCGGGATGATGGAAGGACGCGTCACGCTGTCCGATCACACGCTGACGATTGGCCCTGAAGCCGACATCCGTGCCGAGATCAAAGCGAGCACCGTCATCATCATGGGCGTCGTCCTCGGCAACGTAACGGCGAGCAAGAAGATCGATCTGCGCGCGACCGGATCGGTGACCGGCGACATCGCGGCGCCCCGCATCGTCATCGCCGACGGCGGGCAGATTCTCGGAAAGGTCCAGATTACCGGCGAGAAGCCGAAGGTCGCGAAGTCAGCGTAAGAGCGCTCAACGCGATCGTCAGCACGCAGCACGCCACCATCGTCGCGAAGACGCCGGGCCAGCCCAAGCGGTCGGCGATCCAGCCGACGCCTGTGCCCGCAATGGCGGAGCCGAACACGTAGCCGAAAAACCCGGTGAAGCCCGCCGCCGTCCCCGCCGCCTGTTTCGGCACCAGGTCGAGCGCGTGCAGGCCGATGATCATGATCGGCCCGTAGATGAGGAAGCCGATCGCGAACAGCGCCACGTAGTCGATCCAGAGCGGTCCGTGCAGGTTCAGCCAGTAGCCGACGACGGCGACGAGCGTGAGCGCCATGAAGAGGATCGTCGCCGGCGCGCGCTCGCCGCGGAACACGCGGTCCGACACCCATCCGCAGGCGACGGTGCCCGGTATCGCCGCGAATTCATACAGCGCCCAGCCTGTGCTCGATTCGTTGAACGAGAATCCCTTGGCGGTCTGCAGATACGTCGGAATCCAGTTCACGACGCCGTACCGGACGAAGTAGATGAACGCATTCGCGACGGCGATGAGCCACAGATTGCGATTGGTCAAAACGTGCTCGAGGAAGATCTCGCGATACGAGAAGTTCCGCTCGGCGGCCACGGAAGCCTCCCGCTCGTTTTTGTACTCCTCGACCGGCGGTAAGCCGTATGTCTCCGGCGTGTCGCGCATCAGGACGAACGCCAGGACGGCGACGCCTGCGGCGATCATCGCGTTGAAGTAGATTTTCGCGCCCCAGTCGTGGAACAGCGCGACGCCCGCGACCGCGAACGTCGCGACGAGCGTGCCGCCGACGTTGTGGCCGACATTCCAGAACGAGACGACGAGGCCGCGCTCTTTGACGCTGAACCAGTGGACCATCGTCTTCCCGGCCGGCGGCCAGCCCATGCCCTGCGCCCAGCCGTTCGCAATCTGCAGGACGATGACGAGGGCGAGCGAAGCGTACATCGCCTTGACCGTCCCCATCGCGAACATGATGCCGCACGAGATCAATAGTCCGAACGGCAGGAAGTACTTCGGATTACTGCGGTCCGACACCGAGCCCATCAGAAACTTCGAGATGCCGTAGGACACTGAGAGTCCCGTGAGCGCCCAGCCGAGATCGGCTTTCGAATGCTGAGGAAACTGCCTCAGGATGTCGGGGATGGCGAGCGCGAGAGTGTTGCGAACGAGATAGTACGCCGCATAGCCGACGAAGATGCCGGTGTACGCGCTGCGGCGGTGACGGCGATAGACGCGATCAATCGTGTCGACGTCGCTGAGCGTCGCTGCCGCTTCCACGGTTACTTACGCAATCTTACATGGCACCGGTTTCGCACCGCGATTGACGCCCCCTTCAGCCCTCCGGCATTTCAGCAGGTTCGCCGTCATGGTGCATACCAAAAGCAGTGAGCGACTGACGCTTTGTGTATTTGCGCTGCTGGTCGCCGGACTCTCGACGCGCGTCCAGAGCCAGAATGCGCGTTTCGACCACGTCAATGGACGCGAGGCGGCGGCGGGCGAAATCCTCGTCAAGTTCCGGGACGTGCCGGCGCCTGCGGCGCTCGAAGCCGCGCGGCGCCTCGCCGACGCGGACGCCGTGCAGCCGATCGGCCGCACCGGCCTGCGCCGGGTGCGCTCGCGATCGCTCGACACGGCCGCGCTCCTCGCGCGTTTCGCCGCCCGCGCCGACGTCTTGTACGCCGAACCGAATTACATCCTGCACGCGTTCGCGGAGCCGAACGATCCGTCGTTTCCGCAGCTCTGGGGATTGCGCAACAACGGCCAGCAGGTCGACCTCAGCTTGCCCGGCACGATCGGCGCCGACATTCACGCGGTCCCGGCCTGGGACGTTTCCGTCGGCTCCACGGCGCACGTGGTCGCGGTCGTCGACACAGGCGTCGATTACACGCATCCGGATCTCGCCGCCAACATGTGGACCGCACCGGCGGACTTCACCGTCACGATCGGCGGGACGGCGATCACGTGTCCTGCCGGCTCGCACGGATTCAACGCGCTCGCGATGACGTGCGACCCGATGGACGACAACGACCACGGCACGCACGTCGCGGGGACGATCGGCGCGGCCGGCAACAACGGCATCGGCGTGGTCGGCGTCAACTGGATCACGCAGCTGATGGCGCTGAAGTTCCTCGACGCGAGCGGGGCCGGCTCCGAGGCGGACGCCGTCAACGCGATCGACTTCGCGATCCAGGCGAAGCAGGCGTTCGACGCGACCGGAGCGGCGGACGTGCGCGTGCTGTCCGCAAGCTGGGGCGGGACCGACTTCTCGCAGGCGCTGCTGGAAGAGATCCGCGCCGCTAATGACGCCGACATGCTGTTCGTCGCGGCCGCCGGCAACAGCGCCGGGAACAATGACCTGTCGCCGACCTATCCGGCGAACTACGACTCGCCGAACATCGTCTCCGTCGCGGCGACGGACAACACGGATACGATCGCGTACTTTTCGAACTACGGTTCCTCGACGGTGGACCTCGGCGCGCCCGGGGTGGACATCCTGTCGACGATTCCGGGCGCGTCGTACGAATTCCTCAGTGGCACTTCGATGGCGACGCCGCACGTGTCGGGCGCCGCGGCGCTCGTGCTGTCGAGCTGCGCACTCGACACGGCGACACTGAAGAGCACGCTGCTCGCCACCACCGAGGCCGTCGCCTCGCTCGCGTCGAAGACCGTGACGGGCGGACGCCTCGACGTGAACAGCGCGGTACGATCCTGCATCGCGCCGCCGGGACCGCCGACCGGCCTGACCGCGACCGCCGGCGACGCCCGCGTGACGCTGGTCTGGTCCGGCGCCGTCGGCGCGCTGAGCTACACCGTCAAGCGCAGCCTCACGTCCGGCGGCCCGTACGACGTGATTGCACCCGCCGCGCAGGCCAAGACGTACGTCGACACGACCGTCGTCAATGGCACGACGTATTACTACGTCGTCTCCGCGTCGAACACGCTCGGCAGCACAGGCGATTCGAATGAAGCCTCGGCGACCCCGAAGACGCCGTCCGATCTCGTCGTCTCGAGCCTGACGGTGCCGTCCGCGGCGGGCTCGGGCTCGTCGATGTCGGTCTCGGTGGTGACGAAGAACAACGGTCCTGGCGCGTCCGGTCCGACAACGACCCGCTTCTATCTCTCGCGTTCGGGTCTAGTCGACGCGAACGCAATCGCGCTCGACGGCGCGCAGACCGTCGGTCCGCTAGCGGCCGGCGCGTCGGCCTCCGCAACGAACACTGTGGACATGCCCACGCTGAGCGTTGGCTTCTATTTCTTCATCGCCAAGGCCGACGCCGATGGCGTGGAGAGCGAGACGAACGAAGCGAACAACACGCTCGCGCGGCTCGTGTCTGTGGGCCCGGACCTCGTCGTCTCTCTGAGCGGCCCGATTTCGGCCGCGGCCGGAGGGACCATCGCGATCACCGACACCACGAAGAATTCGGGCGGCGGCGCCGCCGACGCGTCTACGACGCGCTTCTACCTGTCGGCGAACG